>DATAIM010000312.1:0-8831 GCA_036262655.1 Gemmatimonadaceae bacterium
CTTCCCCCATTGAGCCGACTTACGCAGGCGGGCAGAGACTCCGTGTATCGGCGCTTCGCAACGAAGAGATTGTGGTACACTCCGACCCTCGTCGTATCGCGCACTGTCATGTTGTCGGGTGATTCTGCGGACAAGGCCATCTTCAGTACGGAAGCCAGCCGGCTCGATGAGCGCCGACCCTATGCGTCGCCATGGCTGCTCGAGTGGTGGAGAATGCAGGTCGACGAGCGGATGCTCGACACAAGCTCGGCCCGGAGGACCGCGCTCGACGAGGCCTACCGAAGCAGCGCGGCTGATGTGCGAAAGATGCACGACGCTGGCGTGAGGATTCTCGCGGGTACCGATGCGGGATCAGTGCTCGTGTATCCCGGCTTCAGCCTGCATGAAGAGCTGAGGCTTCTGGTCGAGGAGGCGAAGCTGGACCCGAAGGAAGCGCTGTGGGCGGCAACGGCTGGACCCGCGAGGTTCTTCGGGCTGGACACAACGCTGGGACGCATATCCCGAGGACAGGGTGCCGACCTCGTCCTGCTCGATGAGGATCCGCTCAAAAATATTCGCAACACGAGGCGCATCTTTGCGGTCATGCAGGGCGGACGCTACTACTCGAGGAAAGAGCTCGACTCGATTCTTGCGCAGGTCCGGAACGACGCTCGGCGCTGAGGCTGAGGTAGCTACGTAGCATTACGTATGTGCCTCGACACGGGAATGCGGCATTCTGGGGAAACGCCAACATCGAGGTACTGCAATGCTCCCGTTTCCCCGTCTGACTGCTAATTCCGCACTACTGCTGGCCCTCGTGACTTCAGGGTGCATTCCTTTCACAGTGGGAAGCACTGCGAAACCCGTCCCGGTCGGCGAGAGCGTACGCACAATGTCTTTTTACTCCGTGCCCAATTCATTCCCGTCCATCGATAGCTCACGCTCGTACCCTCGAGTCGGAGCCGACGCAGAGGTTCGTTTCGGAATGGACGACAGGTCGGACATCGGAGTACGATTTCCTTCCTACAGTGGTGTAGTCCTGAACTACAAGCGGCGTCTGGATCGAGCGGGCATCACGCCGGGAACGGCGTTCGCAGTCATGGGTGGGGCGGGTCTCGTCAACATGGGTGAGCACGCGCATTTCGAGCTCACGTTTATCGCCTCCGCGCAGGAGCGCTCACTCACCCCCTATGGCGGGTTGCGTGCGATGCAGGTCGTCCCGCTCGAGAAGGGTGCCGTGCACGATTCTCCAACCATCGGCGGTTTTGCGGGCATGCGGATAGGGCACAGCGACTTCGCGATCTCGCCCGAGATTGGAGTGTTCTATGACCGGTCCGCACTAAAGCTCCGCGAAGGGAACATCATCATCGTTCCATCGGTGAGCATCAGCCGGAGCGGACGCGGATCGCTGTTCGGGATTCGATGACGGTCAGCACAGGTGCGCTGCGCCAATGCATCACCGTCTGTCAGGGCAGGGAATCTCCGCCCACGGCCGCTCCTGATACGGCCAATCGAAACGGTCTGGATGAAAGAGATGTGCGAGAAGCTCGATTCCTTCGATGACACGCGGCCCCGGGCGAGCGAAGTAGGCGTTGGCGTCGACCGCAATCACTCGCGCGTTCGGAATCCAAGACAGCTGTTCGGCTGCGGCGGTCGCCTGCGTCAATCCATACCCACAGGGCGCAACAATTACGATCTCCGGCGATGATGCGACAATCGATTCCCATGTGATACGGACAGAATCTTCACTCGCGCGGCCGTTGGGATCGACACCCCCTGCGATGCCGATCATCTCCGGAACCCAGTGCCCTGCGGCGAATGGCGGTTCGGTCCACTCCATGAACACAACTCGCCGCGGCAGTGCACCACAAACTGCATCTCTTACCTGCGCGATCCGTGAGCGCATGCGCCCGACCAGTTCTCTACCGGCCGAGGCGCGTCCAGTGACGCGGCCAACATCGAGTATGTTCTCCTCGATCTCGCTCAAGTTCCGGGGTGTCAGCCAGAGCACTTCGGGAGGCGAGCGCAGTGTCTTCAATGCTCGGGTGAGCTCGGTGCCGGATGGAGCGCAGACCTGACACAGATCCTGCGTGAAGACGACCTCGGGATCGAGCTCCCGCAGCAGCACCTCGTCCACCACATATAGACTGGCGCCACTCGCCAGCTGCGAGGCCACCGCACTGTCGATCGCTCCCTGTGTCAGGCCGGCAATTTCCAGGGCAGGCTTGCTCACTATCGGGAGCGCTTTTACCTCAGGAGGGAAATCGCATTCGTGGGAGCGTCCGACGAGATCGCCCCCCGCGCCCAGGGTACACGCGATTTCCGTCGCGGAGGGAAGGAACGACACAATGCGTGGCATCGTCCAAATGTATTCACTCTCCACGAATGGGTCCGCATATTGTCACCTTCAGCTGATCCAGCCACGCTCGTCCGGCGAACTCCCCCGGCTTGCTCCACACCACTCCACTTCATGCCGACACGCGACTCGGTAATCCCAGGTTCCACTGAAGCTGAAACGCAGCGAAACTCACCGATAAGCATGCCGCCGGAGGAGTTCAGGAAGCTCGGGTATCGGGTCGTGGATTCACTCGCCGAGCTTATCGCAACTTTTCCGGATCGTCCCGTTGCTCCGGGTGCGACGCCGTCGGCGATTCGAGAGCAGCTGGGCCAGGGAAGTCTACCGCCTGACGGCCGGGATGCTGCCGCAATTCTGGACGCAGCAACCGGTCTCCTCTTCAGGAATTCGACTTTCAACGGACATCCAAAGTTTTTCGGTTACATCACCGCTCCTGCTGCTCCGATCGGAATCCTTGGCGAGTTTCTGGCAGCAGGGATCAACGCCAACGTCGGCGCGTGGTCGTTGTCGCCTGCTGCAACGGAGATCGAGCGGCAGACTGTCGCATGGATCGCAGATCTGATCGGGTTTCCGGCGAGCTGTGGAGGGATTTTCGTAAGCGGCGGCAACATGGCGAACATGGTATGCATGCTCGTTGCGCGCGCGGCTCACCTGTCAAACCTCCCGGCCGGCGTGCGACACGCCGAAGCTCGGCCGCATTTCCGCATATACGCATCGACCGAGACACATACGTGGATCGAGAAGGCGCTCGACATCATGGGACTGGATCCGGAGTCGCTAAGGAAGATTCCAGTCGATTCCGGACGGCGCATGAGGATAGAGGATCTTGAATCGTTCGTAGCCACCGACCTTGCAGCCGGACTGGTGCCACTCGCGGTGATTGGAACGGCCGGTACGGTGAGCACTGGTAGTGTCGATCCACTCGTCGCGATCGGCGCTTTCTGCCGGAGAGAACGTATCTGGTTTCACGTCGACGGGGCTTATGGCGCGCCTGCAGCTGCGCTGGCGGTTGCGAGCGATGATCTCAAGGCACTTTCGGAAGCGGACTCGGTTGCAGTCGATCCGCACAAGTGGCTGTATGCGCCGCTCGAGGCCGGCTGCTCGCTGATTCGCGACGGTGCTCTCCTGAGGCAGGCGTTTGCGCATCACCCGCCGTACTATCATTTCGCTGATGCCGAGGGTGAGCCGGTGTTCAACTATCATGAGCACGGACCGCAGAACTCGAGAGGGTTCCGGGCGTTGAAGGTATGGCTCGCACTGCAGCAGGTAGGTCGCAGCGGCTACGTGCGAATGATCGAGGACGATTGCAGGCTGGCGCGCCTGATGTTCGACACTGTCGCAGCGAATGAATACCTCGACGCGGTGAGCTGTGAGCTCAGTATTGCGACTTTCGCGTTCGTGCCGCCCGAGCTGCGCGGAGACGCCGGTAGCGCGGATTATCTCAACGAACTGAACACCGAGCTTCTATCGGAGCTGCAGCAGAATGGCGAAGTCTACGTTTCAAATGCGGTCATCGATGGCCGTTTTGTCCTTCGCGCGTGTATCGTGAATTTCCGTACTTCAGACCGCGATATCCGCGAGTCCGTCGAGATCATTGTGCGGACAGGGATCGCTGTCGATGCGCGAATGCGTAACGTCTGGTCAAAAAGCCGAAACACAGACGGCTCTCCAGGTTAGCTGTTCTCCTGGGAACTGATCAGAGACCGCTGACGAACGCCTGGAGACACGCCACAGCCGTGTCGATCTCCTCCTCGGTATTGTAATAGTGCGGTGACAACCGGACTGCAGACTCGACACCCTTGTCCGTGAAATCCAGCTGCGAGTATTCGCGTAAGGACACGACGGCATTGATACGCTGCGAGTTGAGATGTTTCACCACGCCAGCGGCAGCGATCCCATCGAAAGCGACTGTCACGATCGCGCACCGCGTGCGTCCTCGATCGAGTATCCTCGCGCCAGGTATGGCCGCAAGCGCATCGCGAAGCTTCGCCGCCAGCATCCATGCTCGATCGTGCGCCGTATCGATACCAACCTCGAGGGCATACTTCGCCGCCCGAGCCTGCCCGAGTACGAGCGCGTAAGGAAATTCCCAATCCTCGAACCGTCTTGCGGACTGCACCACTCTGTAGCTGTCGGCCGTCACCCACTCAGCTCCCCTCATATCGACAAACAGCGGGTGATCTCCTCTTCCGAGCGCACGAGCGGAAGCGAACATGAACCCGATTCCCCTCGGCCCACGCAGAAACTTCCTCGCGGTCGCCGACAGGTAGTCGCATCGGAGACGCTTGACGTCGATGGGGATCTGGCCGATGGCCTGGCAGGCGTCGACGATGAACGGCACGCCTGCTTCCTCGCAAACCAGCCCAACGGCTTCCACGTCCTGAACCAGCCCGGAGCCGGTAGGGATCCACGACACCGCGACGAGCCGCTTTCGGGCCGAGCTCCGCGATTCGAGCAGAAGCTTCACAGATTCGGCATCGATGCCGCCCTCGGGCAAATCGGCGGCATGAAGGATCTCGACGCCAAATCGGTCACGGAGCGCGATGTACTGAATCTGGTTCGACGTATAATCGTTGCGCGACGTGATGATCGAATCGCCTTTGCCAAGGTCGAATGAGCTCAATGCCTGAATGAATCCCGCTGTTGCGCTGGCAACGACCGCCACATTCCGTGCGTCGCACCCGATGAGCGTTGCGAGGTGCTCGTACCCCGATTCGAAAGCTTCCGCCTGCGCGTCCGCCGCTTCATATCCGCCGATCTCGCTCTCGAGCCGGATGTGATCATTGATCGCAGTGATCACGGGTCGCGGCATAAGCGCTGCGCCAGCGTTGTTGAGATGATTTCGAAACCCGGTACCGGGCGTGTCGGCGCGCCAGGATTGGACTGAACTGATCATGCTCCAGAAAGTGCGCTTTGCGTCGCCACGCCGCGAGCTCTTTCAGGGTGGCGCACGAATGGAGGGTTGCTGGAATTCTTGCGGAGTCTCTTGCGGCGAGTCATCGTTGCGGATGCAGATCAGTGTCTTGCGCATTCCGAGCGCGGTGCGTCGCTGGAGCCTTCTCCTCCTTTTCCCGGCGCTCGCCGCGTGCCTGAGCCTGGAGGTCCCGTCGGCGCAGACGAAGCTGCCGCCCGGCGGACTTCACGTTCTGTTCATCGGGAACAGTCTCACGTACACGAATGATCTGCCAAAAACGGTTTCCGACATCGCCGCATCGGCGGGCGACACTATCCGTGTCGCCACCGTCGCACGGCCCAGCTTTGCCGTAATCGATCATGCACTTGGCTACAGCGACGCCGTGGATGTCATAAAGTCGCAGTCGTGGGACTACGTCGTGCTCCAGCAGGGGCCGACGACGACGATGATCAACAGAGATACGCTGATCATTGCGACGAAGCTGCTGAACCCGCTCATTCGCGCCTCTGGCGGACGCACCGCGCAGCTCATGGTTTGGCCCGATGCCGAGTCACCCCAGCTTTTCCCAGCGGTCCGCGCGTCGTCGCAGGCAGCCTCGGAGGCAGTAGGAGGAGTGTTCATTCCCGCTGGGGATGCGTGGCGCGCGGCGCTCGAGGCAAATCCGGGCCTTCAATTGTATAGCGCAGACCGGTTCCATCCTTCGCGGTTGGGGACTTATCTGGCTGCACTTGTGGTCTACGAGAGATTGACCGGACGCGACGCAAGGGAGCTGACGGCTGCCCCTGAAGTGGCAGGAACGAGGCTTATCGCGGCCGAAGAGACAGTGAGGTTCCTTCAGCGCATGGCTCACGAGGCGGTAGGCCGATTCGCCACGAATTAAAAAAATTCTTGACAATTCGGGGGCGCCAATACGTATTAGCAACGTCCCGGCCGCCATTTTTCGCCGCCTCAGCCTATTTCCCCATCACGGGGAGGAGTCCGAATGTCCCGTCCGAAACGCCTGCTTTCGACAATCTTCCTCACCCTCCTCGGCGTCGCCTCCCTCTCCGCCGCCTCCCCCACACCCGCTCACGCCCAGACCGGCCGACTCTCCGGCACCGTCACCGACTCCACCCGCACCGCCCTCGGCGGCACGCAGGTCTCGGTCCTCGGAACACGCTTCAATGACGTCAGTGACGCCAGCGGACACTTCAGAATCGTCGGCGTCCCAGCCGGAACGTACGACGTGCGCGTTCAGCGAATCGGACAGCGCGCTCAGACGATCAACGGCGTTGTCATCAGCGCGGGACAAGAGACGCAAATCAACGTTGCACTCGCGTCCGTCCCGCTTTCCCTGGGCGGCGTTGTAGTCTCCGCCTCCAGACGCGCCGAGAAGATAACGGACGCCCCGGCGACGATCACGAGAATCGATGCAGCATCCATTCAGAACACGGTCGGCAACTCGTTCGCACCGGCACTCAAGGAAGTGAAGGGCATCGATTACATCCAGGTCGGCGTTACCGCAGTCGCCGTCAACGCGCGTGGCTTCAACTCGGCGTTCAACAATCGCATGCTGATGATGGAAGACAATCGCATCTCGGTGCTCCCCGAAAACGGACTTCCTGTTGGAGCGTTCACGACGACCCCTAAAGTCGACCTTGCCGGCATCGAAGTTCTGGTCGGCCCTGGCTCCGCACTCTATGGGCCCGACGCGTCGAACGGCGTTCTTACCCTGAGCACGAAAGATCCTCGTGAATATCCAGGCACGACTCTCGAAGCAGCCGGGGGCGTTCGCAGCTTCTTCGACGTCCAGGGCCGTCACGCTGGCGTCGTCGGAGGCGGAAAGCTCGGCTACAAGGTGACCGGTGAATACCAGCAGGCGAAGGATTTCTCCAACAAGAACATCTACGCGCCCATCGTAACCGGCGGACCTCCGTCACCTGAGCTCAATGCCGACTGGAACACCGACGTTATGCGAGGCAGCGGGTCTCTCGTTTATTACATGCCCAACCTGTCGCGCTTTGAGCTGACCGGCGGTGCGAGCAAGTCGAATGGAATCGGGCAGACGAGCGTCGGGCGCAACCAGCTCGTAGACTGGCAGTACCGGAACGCGCAGCTCAAGTTCACGCATCCGAACTGGTTTGCGCAGGCGTACATGACACAGTCGCTCTCGGGTGACACGTATCAGCTGAATGGGTTCGCCCAGAACCGGCTACGCTTCCCAACCATCAGTGAAGACTCGGTGAAGCACTTGTCCGACTTTCCGGCTGAAGGCCGTCTGATGGCGGCCGAGGTTCAGAATACGTTTGTTGTGCCGCAGCTGAACCGTCTTCGACTCACCTACGGTGCGCAGTACCGGCACGACATCGTAAGCTCTAAGCGTCAGTGGCTCGTTGACCGTAACACCGGCAAAGATGTCGAGACCGATCAGAAGGGTGTTTATGGACAGGCCGACCTTCCGCTCGTGCCGGCGCTCCGCGCAGTGTTCGCCGCTCGTTACGACAAGCACGAGCTCTTCGATGGGCAGTTCAGCCCGAAGGCGGCGCTGCTCTTCACCCCGGTCGAGGACCAGACTTTCCGCGTCACCTTCAACCGGGCGTTCAAGTCGCCGACAGTGCTCCAGTACGGCTTCTTCTTCCCCGATTTTGCGCCGCTCGTCGGCGTGTTTGGAAACCCGAACGGCTATATCATCAAGAACGGCGCCGGTGCGGTTGTGCGGACCATCGATCCGATCGAGCCCGAGACCAACAACACATGGGAGCTCGGCTACAAGGGCGTCATCGCGAACCGGCTGTACGTCGACGTTACCGGCTACCGCTCGAACTTCAAGAAGTTCATGAGTCCGCTCGTCATCATCGCCAACCCGCTTACACCCGCCTCGGCCGGCGGGCCGACGTTCGCCTATGATGCCAAGACGGGTGCAGTGCTCAAGAGTGCAACCGCGAACCCGGCGCAGATTCCGCTGACCTACTTCAACGTCGGCAACGCGCAGATCACCGGGACCGACATCGGGCTCAAGCTCCTCCTGACGCCGAACGTTGCGCTCAACGGAACGGCGAGCCTTCAGCAGCTCGATACGGTCGAGCGTCAGGCGACCGACCCGCTCGAGGCGACCGCGTTCAACAGCCCGACAACGAAATTCAACGTTGGGATGGATTTCGCCAACCTCTACAACAGCCAGCTGCGCGCTGGCTTTACCGCCCGATACGTGAACGGGTACCGGTTCCTGTCCGGGATCAACAACGGCAAGGTTCCGACGTTCAGCACGTTCGACGTCACCGCCGGTTACAAGCTTCCAGCGATCGGCGCGAGCATCAACCTGAGTGTTCAGAACCTCTTCGCCTGCCGCGGTGGAACGTCCACAATCAATGGGTGGCTCGCCGCCGCGAGGCCGCTGATTTACACGCCGAAGCAGGAGTGCGGCTTTGGCAAGAAACACATCGAGATGATCAACATGCCGGAGATCGGCACAATGGCTTTCCTCGGTATCCGCCTGGACAGATAGCGATCCATTGATCCGCCGGCGGTTCTTCAACGCCGCCGGCGGAATCAGCCCCCTCTGTAACTCGAGCCTCTACAATTGGGAGTGGACTCCAGATGAAT
>DATAIM010000313.1:0-2723 GCA_036262655.1 Gemmatimonadaceae bacterium
CGTTCCGGAGGTGCGCGTCATTCCGAATACAGAAACCGCGCTCTCGGTGATGAAGACAGCGGGATGGGACCCGCGCCGCATTGCGGTAGTCGATCGTCCTGTGGGGCTCACTGTCTCGCCGATACCGCTCGCGGACTCGACGAGGATCACCGAAAAAAGCCCGGATCGCGTCGTCGTCCGGACGTCGGCGAACAGGCCAGCTCTTCTCGTGCTCAGCGACGTCTACGCTCACGGGTGGAAAGCGTGGGTCGATGACAAACCGACCCCGATCGCCATAACGAACATCGCATTCCGCGGTGTGCCGGTTAATGCTGGTACGCACACGGTTCGGTTCGAGTTTGCTCCTGAGGCGCTCGAGCGCGGAAGACTGATGACCGGGTTCCTCTTTCTCGTCTTGATCGTCTACGGAATCGGATACGCGGTGGCAGCCAATCGCCGACGAGACGAGGAGCCGGAAACAGCGTGACGGAATCGGGAGTCCTGGAGATGCGCGGCCGTGCCGCTCGTACGCTTGGACGGGATGCTGAAGCAACCGCGCAAGGAAAGCCTGCCTTCGCGGTAATAGTGCCCGCCTTCAACGAGGTGGAGAATATCGACCCCCTGTTCGACGCGCTCGCAGCCACGTTCGACAAGCACGCACTCGACGGTGAAGTCATTCTCGTGGATGATGGATCCAGCGATGACACATGGAGCCGTGCCGTGGCGGCAGCCGACGCCCGTATGCCGGGGCGCGCACGCGTTGCGCGACATCGGCGAAATCTAGGAAAGACCGAAGCCATTCTCACCGGGGCGGCCGAAGCGCGCGCTGACGTGTTCATCGTGTTCGATGCTGATCTTCAGCACTCGACGGACGAGATCCCCCGGTTCATGGAGCAGATGGACGCCGGATGGGACATCGTCACCGGCCGGAAGGTTGGCGCCTACGAGAAGCGCGCTGTCAGCTCCGTCTATAACCGGGTGTCGCGTTTCCTTTTCGACGTTCCCGTGCGCGATCTCAACTCGATGAAATCGTTCCGTCGCGAAGTCCTCGATGACGTTGCCCTGCGGCACGACTGGCACCGATTCTTCGTCGTAATCGCATACGCGCGCGGATATTCGGTGACGGAGATCGACATCGAGCTGTTCCCGCGCCGGGCGGGGGTATCGAAGTACACGGGGAAGGGGAGAATCGCGTCGAGCGTCGGGGACCTTCTCGTGGTCTGGTTTTATCTCCGTTTCAGCAGAAAGCCGATGCAGCTGTTCGGCGGAGCGGGCGTCGTTCTTACAGGATTGGGCGTCCTCATAGGAGTGGTCCTCACTGTGCTTCGCGCCTTGAGCATTGGCCCGCCCCCTACCGGGTACCGCCCTCTCCTCGGCCTGGTCGTGCTGCTGATCGTGGTCGGCATCACCCTGTTCGGCTTCGGGTTCACGGCGGAGATGATTGCTCTCCTGCGAAGCGATCTGGATCAGCTCAAGCGGGCCGAGCGGCGCCCGGGAAGCTAGCGCGGCCTCATTATATTCGGCGGATGCCGAATACAAGGATGGCCATCGCGATCGATGGCCCTGCAGCGTCCGGAAAATCATCTACTGCGAAAGCGATCGCCCGTGCGCTTGGGTACCACCATGTGGATTCCGGGGCGTTATATCGTGCGGTGACAGCCGCCCGCGCGAGAGAAGGTGGCGACGTGGCCGACTGGACCGAAGACTCGGTGCTCGACGCCTCCGCGGCGGTATCCCTGTCACCGACTGAAACCGGCTTTACGCCACTGCTCAACGGCGAAATGTGCGAGGAGGAAATGCGGAGCGAGGCGGTGACGAGCAAGGTCTCACTCGTCGCGAAGATGCCGGGTGTTCGTGACTGGGTGAACTCGGTTGTTCGCGAAACGGCGCGGAACTTCGATGTCGTCGTGGACGGGCGGGACATCGGCACTGTCGTCTTCCCTGGAGCGCGCCTGAAGATCTTTCTCGACGCGGCACCAGGCGAGAGGGCAAAACGGCGATTGGTCGAGCGCCTCGGGCGGCAGCCGTCGGAGTACGAGATCGCGGAGGAAACCGGGAAGATCGTCCTTCGTGACGAGCTCGACGCCCGGCAGAGCGTACGCGCGCCGGATGCCGTCGTGATCGATACGACGCATCTGTCGCAGGAGGAGCAGATCGCGCGGATCATCGAGCTCCTGGAAAGGAACACCCCATAGCGCGGGATTACCGCGTATATGTGGTTCGAGTGAAGCATTGTAGTTCGCATCCAATTCGCAATCCGCACCTGTCACCGGCCAGACCGGCTCGAAGGTAACCCGAAAGAGGACATTTCTATTTTCACCGAGGCGGACATTTCTATTTCAACGCTACACACACTCTGGCCTCGCAGCTTGTTCTAGTTGATTGTGCTGGATATACTTGGAGGCTGCCCCATAAGGCCAGAAATCCACCTCAACCAAGTAGAATGTCCGATCTAGATACCGCAATCACCTCCACCGGCACGGTGCTGACCCCGCGCGAAAAGCGCGACCTGCAGAAAGCGCAGCTGCGTCCGCTTGCCAACCTCCGCCCCGAGCTCTACGACGAGGACGACTACTCCGCCGACGAGCTCGAGACCATGATGGCCATGTACAACGGCACCATGGCCTCGATCGAGGAAGGCGAAATCGTCAAATCGCGCGTCCTCGACATCCGCGACAACATGGTAGTCCTCGACATCGGGTTCAAATCCGAAGGAACGATCCCGCTCGAGGAATTCAAGGACA
>DATAIM010000314.1:0-5791 GCA_036262655.1 Gemmatimonadaceae bacterium
GGCCGACAGATGCTGGTTGTGACGCGGCAACCGTGACGACCTGCTCAGCGACGCCGAGGCGCGGGTGCCATGCTTTTATATGGTATGTCCCGGGGGGAACGTCATCGATTGCAAATGCGCCCGACTTCTCCGAGAGCGTGAAATAGGGGTGGTCGAGCACAATGATATGTGCCTTCGACCACGGGTGCAGATCACAGGTCACCTCGAGCTGGGAAGGCTTCTGGAGCAGATGATCGAATGGAATCACCTCTCCGTTATCATTGAACGGGGCGATCGCTTCAGTCTCGCCCGTGCCAACGTTGATGATCCGGTCGCGATGCATCGCTACGTCTTCACTCGCAACGTTGAGCGTCGCCGGAGCGAAAACCGCCTGAACTCTCGGACTCAGCTGGCACCCCTCGTTGACGAGCTCGAAACGCCGTTGAACCGGCAGGGGCTTTCCGGCCCGGATATCGGTGAGCCACACGACTGCTCCGCCGATTCGCGCCCCCGTATTCTCAACAGTTCGATTGTCGATCCGCCGTCCACATCCGGACTGGTCAGCCGAAAGTGTTATCGCGGAGTCCGATGGAATGACCCCGTCGAACTCGATTGTGCCGGTCACGCGGGAGCCGCCCGTAACCGAAATCGCGCGATAAGGCTGCGTCGGGGCGGAGACTACTGTGGGACGCGGAGGTACGCTGCCTTCCTTCGCGGCAGGAGCGGGCTGCGCAGCGCTAGCTTTTTTGTCAGTCGAGCATCCGGCAAGAAGGATCGATGCCACGAGCAGTGTGCCGGATACGCGGTGAAGCGAGGTGTGATTCGATTGCATTGATGTCGCGTGGAGGGGCAACGGGCGTGCCACGCTCACCCATGCGTCCGCTTTACTTCCGTTCGTAGACGCTCCTGCCTCCAAGCCACGTAGACATCACTCGCGTTGCAAGAATCTCCTCTGGCCGCACAGTCATGATGTCCCGATCGAGAATGACGAAGTCCGCGTATTTACCAGGCGAGAGCGAGCCCATCACGTTCTCCTGAAACGCGGCGTACGCTGGCCAGATCGTCATGCTCTTCAAAGCTTCCGTACGAGTCATCACCTGCTCGGGATACCATCCGCCCGGTGGCCAGTTTGATGGATCCTGCCTGGAGACGGCTGAATGGAACGAGATCAGCGGATTTACTTCTTCGACAGGAAAGTCGCTGCCATTGGGAATGATCACTCCGGTGTTGAGGAGCGACCGCCACGCATAAGCACCCTTGATTCGCTCCGGCCCGACTCGCGTCTCTGCCCAGCGCATGTCGCTCGTCTGGTGACTTGCCTGCATTGACGGGATGACCCCGAGCTTCGCGAATCGTGGAATATCCGAAAGTGAGATCACCTGTGCGTGCTCGATGCGGAAGCGGTGGTCAGCGGTCGGCACCGCCGTGAGAGCGGCATCATAGGCGTCGAGTACGATCCGGTTCCCCCGGTCGCCGATCGCGTGGACCCCCACCTGCATCCCGCGACGCAAGGCCGCAGTCGCAATCCTCTGAAGCTCAGCGGGTGGAGTTACCAGCAAGCCGGTGTTGTCATGGTCATCGGCGTACGGGGCAAGCATCGCTGCGCCACGCGAGCCGAGCGCGCCGTCCGCGTACAGCTTGATCCCCCTGACCCAGACTCGCCCGTCATACAAGCCGCTCCTCGGCCCACGCGCCAGAGCCCACGCCACATTGGCGCTGTCACCGGAAACGAGAACGTAGTTGCGAAGGTTGAACCTGCCTTCACGGGCGAGCGATTCGTAGATGCCGATGGTTCCGCGGCCCGCACCAGCGTCGTGAATCCCGACGAGCCCCCACTTGTTCGCTTCCGCAACGGCGGCGACAATAGCCGCGCGTGTCTGCGCGGGTGTGGCGTCAGGAACCGCCCTTCCCACGAGATCCTCTGCATTGTCGACGAACACCCCGGCCGGCGAGCCGTCCGGATTGCGAATGATCTTCCCTCCCTCCGGGTCGCGGGTCGCCGCTGTAACGCTGGCGGCGCGCATCGCGATCGCGTTGGCGAGCACCGCGTGACCGTCAATGCGCGTGAGCAGAACAGGGTTCGCCGGAAATGCTCGCGAGAGTGGTTCGTGATTCGGGAATTCCTTCACCGGCCAGAGATTCTGATCCCACCCTCTGCCGATGATCCACTCACCCGGCTTCACGTCCTTCGCACGCGCGGCGACGCGTGCAATTACTTCCTCGTAGGACTTGGACCCGGCCAGCTTTACGTTTCGCAGCGACGTACCGAGCCCGAGGAGGTGGGCGTGCGCGTCGACCATTCCGGGTATCACCGTAGCCCCGCGGAGGTCGATGACGCGAGTCCGCGAGATCGCAAGCGCGCGAACCTCGCGGTCGGACGCGGCAAGGAGAACGCGTCCTCCCCGAACCGCGAGTCCGGAAACCATTGGCCTCGCATCGTCTACCGTATAGATGCGGCCGTTGACCAGAATCAGGTCAGCCGGACTTTGGCCACTTGTAGCACCCGGTTTGCCAGTGGTCGGTTGTGCGCCGAGCCCAGCGGCCGTGGCAAACGCTGCAAGACTGATGAGGCGAAGCATTATGAGTGATGGCATGAATGGATTCTGCGCTCTCAGACCTCGTATTGCCAGATGACGACCGGGGCAATTCTACAGTAGGTTTTTCGCCCATGGCGCCCAAGCAGGTAAACGCCTCGCTGTTCGTTGCGCTGTTCGTTGCGCCGTTCGTTGCGCTGTTCGTCAGCGTGCTTTTCGCGTGCACGCGGCTTCCAGGAGAGTTGCCGTCAGAGATCAAGATCCTGCTCGCCCCTGGTCCCGTAACAGTCTCGGGCAGTCCACCCGCACGACTTTTTGAAGCAGGGCGCTACGCGACGGGGGACGTGATCTCGATCGACACAGTGACGTTCCGCCCAGCGCGCGCTCCTCGAACAATGTCCGCACCTGATTCCGACGCTGGGCTCCCGCGCTTCGCAATCGTCACGACTTACCAGGGAACTCGTCACCACGCTGAGACTATCAGGGCGCTTTCCGAAGACACCGTCGCGCTTGCGGGCGCCGCGGGAGCTCTCACCAGAGAAGCGGCATCGCGAGGAGCGTTGACGTTGCTGATCGATGCACAAGGATTGTCGGCGAGCGACCTTCGCAACTTCGTAGCGTTCGTGCGTGCACTCTCTGATTCATCGCGGCGCAAAATTCCGGATGGAACTGCGTTAATTATCCCGCCGGGCGACACGGTCGCATACCCGACGGCGGTACTAGCGAGAGTAGTTCCGATGCTTGTGTTAAGGCTTTACGGAGAGCACCGTCCCGGAACTGCCCCGGGCCCCCTCGCCTCTGTAGAATGGATCAACCGCCAGGTTGGACTGCGTGCCGTGGCGATCGGGGTGAACCGGCTTACAGCCGAGCTCCCGCTTTTTGGATACCTCTGGCAGCGCGATTCCGCCGCGCGGCCCATCAGCTTCGTCGATGCACAAAGGCTCGTTGCGGCGGAAGCGGGAAGCTTTCGGCGCGATCAGCCGAGCGGGTTCCTTGCGTACAGGGGATCGACCGGGTGGAGTGTATGGGTTCCGGACGCGCAGACTGTCGACAGGATGATCGCGACAATCAGAAGAGCCGGAATCTCCAGGGTGCTTCTCAGCGGCGTCGACGGCGCTGATCCCGATCTATGGGCGCGCCTCCCACCGATCAGGCGATGAACAGATCCGCTAACGTTGGTTTCCTTCAGACGATGATCAGATCTCTCTGATAATCACGAGGGGTCACGATGATCTCACCGTCACCCATCCACCCATTGACTTCGCTTCGCATCCCGACTTCGCCGGCCAGGTAGATTCCCGGCTCGATCGAAAATCCCACGCCGGGTATCAGCAGCCTCTCGTCGCGGGTCTCGAGATTGTCGATGTGCGGACCGGATCCGTGCAGGTCGCGCGAATCGATCGAGTGACCGGTGCGATGGAGGAAGCTCTCTCCGAAGCCGCGGGAGGTGATTACATGGCGCGCCGCGTCGTCCACCTCTCCGCCGCTGACCGGTGCGGCGGATTCAGTCCGCTCGCGCAGCAGAGCGATTGCCGCGTCTCTCGCATCGCGAACCGCTTCCCAGATCTGGATATTCCTCGCGGATGGCTCGCCGACTGATCCCATCCACGTCTGGTCGGCGAATACTCCTCCCTCCTCCTTCGCCCAGAGATCGATGAGGAGAATGTCTCCCTTGTCGATTGTGGCGCTGCCCTCGGTGGGCGGCTCGTAATGCGGGTCGGCAGCATTCGGCCCGATCGCGACGATCGGTCCATGATCTGTCGTCAACCCGGCCTGTTTGAATTGGCCGAGTATCCATTGCTGTAGCCGGTGCTCGGTCAAGGGCGAGTTGTTGCGCGCAGCATCGCCTGCCTGCTCCATCGCTGCCCTGCCGACCCGCGCAACGATTTCAGCGGCGCGTCGATGCGACGCGAGATGTTCCGGTGTCCATACGGCGTAAAAACGGCTGACGAGATCCGCGCTCGTCACCACCGTTGCACCGGCATTCCGAACCATCTCCACGACGCCAGCGGGAATGCGGTCCAGGTATGGCACCGCGTCCCCTGGCGAATACTCCATTGCAACGCGCTTTCCAGCGACGACAGACCGAAGCTGTTCTTCCAGCTGCCTCCATCCGCTGTATACGGTCTTGCCCCACTCTGCCGGCCAGTCCTTCCATGCACCCTGCTCGATGGCATGAGTGATCGCCACGGGCTCTCCATCTCGCGGAATCCATACGAAAATTCTGCGAGTAGCCATACCCCCAGTGCCGAGGAGTCCGAGTGCGACCGGGTTCAGTCCGTGAAAATCGAAGAGCAGCCACCCGTCGAGCCCGGCATCACGGAGTGCGCTCTGGAGTGGAGGGAGATCCTGGAGCTTCAGCACTGTTGCCGTGTCAACTGTTGCTCCACTCGGCGCGCCACTCGCACTCAGCGTCTCCGCGCTGGGCGCAACTGGGGTGGTCTACTTTTCCACCGCCGTCAACGAACACGTTAAGCATCTCGCGGAGCGCAGATTCGTAGAAAGCGCATCCTGAAGATTTTGTCGATCCATTTACCGTAGCGGACGCGGGGATCCTCAGCGACAGAAAGGAACCGGTTCGCTCGAGCGTTCCGGCGAAATACTTCTGCACCGCTACCTGGAGCTGCGCGAGCGCCATGGGGCGGCCAAGGAAGCGCGGAAGAAAGCGGATGGTGGCCCGCCGTGTAGGAGAAACCGAGGAGTAGACCTCATGGGCCAGAATGTAGCCAGCTTTCTCGAAGAGCTGATCTGCGTCAGGTCTCCGCGCGATCAGTGTTCCAAGACCCTCCGCTTCAGCGAACGGAACCGGCTGGTCGCGCTTCATCGCCTCGTTATAACGGCGGATCTGGGTGTAAACCGTATCGCTCAGCCCGAGTCGCTTGTTACGCAGCTCCGGGACATATTCGGTGTCTACCTGGTCATCCGGCGTGTCGAGCAGCCGAATGGCCTCGAGCAGGCTGAGCGGTATGCGTGCGTTGACTGTCGGCGGCATTTGCGGCGGTTATGTCAGGAAGTCCGGCATCCGCCGGTAACCCATGAAAGTTATTGCAATTCGTTCACAGGTGATAACGCCCGCGCGATCCTCCCACCCGATGTCTCGCCGGATGAATGGCCGCTGATCTGATGTGGATTCAGGAATTTCGCGTGGCGATCGGCTTTGCCGTCGCGGCAGCAATCGCGACGGTTGCGCGGCACGCGGGCTCGCTTTCTACAAGCGGTGCAGTCGCGGCCGTCGTCGTGGGAACGGTATGCACTGCCGCGGGATGGAGCTGGGGAAT
>DATAIM010000315.1:0-2549 GCA_036262655.1 Gemmatimonadaceae bacterium
CCTCTCGTACTACAACGACGTCGACAGGGGCGGCCACTTCGCCGCCTGGGAGGAGCCGGAGCTGTTCTCCACCGAGATTAGGCGAAGCAAGACGCGCAACGAGATCGGCGGCGCCGCTTGCCCCGTCGGCTCCCTTTTCAGCATAGCGCGAAACGTTCTCCGCGTTCCGGTCGAAGACTACCACCTTGTGACCGCGAGTGATCAGGCGCTCTGTCATGTTGCCGCCCATCTTGCCCAATCCGATCATTCCGAGTTGCATGGCTATTACGTCGAAGGGTTCAGAACAACGCCGAGCTCGGCGAGCTCGGTACGCAGCTGCTCGGGAGACTTGTAGAGGATCGTGCTCATCCCCAGCGACGCCGCTGGGGTGAGGTTCTGCTCACGATCGTCGATGAACACCGAAAGGCGAGGGTCCGCCTGGGCAATACTCAAGGCGCGATCGTAGAACTTCCGGGTAGGCTTGCGAAGACCGAGCCAGCAGGACGAGAGGTAGGCGTCGAAGATCTCATTCAGTCCGAAGGTCATGATGCGATGGCGGTTCAGCTCGGCGGATTCGTTGTTGAGGGTCATTACCCAGTAGCGACAGCCGTCCGCGACCTCGCGCGCAATCTGGATGGTTTCCTGATAAGGCCTGCTCTGGGCAAAAATGAAATCCCTGAATGAATCGATCGCGAACGAGCGCGGCCGGCAGAAAATCGTCACGGCGAGGTATTCATCGATCGACACCTGGCCTTCCTCGAGAGGCCCGACCATTTCCTCGTGGCGCAGCTGAAAATCCTCGGCATCGAGACCGAAATGTTCGACCGCGGCCCGCCGTTGAGTCCGGTCCCATCCGTTCGTCGCCAGGACCCCGCCGATATCAAAGAACACGTGCCGGATGCGGTTCATCGCTCGATGAGAATGGCGCGAGCGGGCGCACCATCGACCCCTGCAAGCTTGAGAGGAAGGCAGATCAGCTCATACTCTCCGTCCGGGGGCTCCGAGAGAAGCAGACCCTCGGCTATGACGACGTCGCGCTCGAGAAGCGTGCGATGAGTTCGGTGGTGCCCCGAGTGGAACTGCTCTATTGACAGGTAATCGACGCCGACGAAGTCCACACCTAATGAGAGGAGGTACTCCGCGGCGTCGGGAGCGAGGTACGTGTAATCGGGATGGAACTCCCGGTCGAGCAAAAAGCCGGAATTGCGGGAGCGGATCAACACGCGCGTGTGGCCCATGAGCTGGTGCTGCTCGAGATCGCGTCGTCCAATTGACATCAGCGACGAGTCCACAGAAATCAGAATGGCACGTCCTACCAGCCGGCCGAGACCAATCTGGTCAACCGTTCGGCCATGATCGATGAAGTGCCGCGCCGCGTCGACGTGGGTGGCGGTATGCGAGCCGAACGAGATGCGCGATACGTTGGCGCCTGCCCCTTTTGTAATCGATTGCTGCTGCTCGATCGAGATGGCCGGGTTGCCAGGGTAAACCAGGCCGTCGTTCACGACCGGAATGGATATGTCGAATATCCGCTTCACCATTCAGCCTGATCGATGAAATGCACTAAGAAGGAAGGCTGTTGGAGGCGCTCGCGCTGAGAACAAATCGCGGAATCTCAGCTCGAAAAGCGGTGGAGTCGGGACAGACAAAGTTGTAGTGCCCTTCCATGTATCCCTCGCCTGACTTGAGAATGCAGAAGCTCTGGTATTCGTGCACCTGCCCCGGCGCAAGCAGCGGTTGCTCGCCGACCACCCCTTCGCCTTTCACTTCCGTATCTTCGCCGACGGAGTCGTGGATCAGCCAGCGTCTCGACATCAGCTGGGCCGGCTGGTTGCCGACATTTTCGATCCTTACGAAATACGCGAAAACGTAGTGGGCGGCTGAAGGCTCCGATTGATCACGGAGGTACATCGGCCGTACAGTAATTCTCATCCCGAAGGATTCGCGGTAGTAGAACGGGGAAAGCGGCATGTTGCGGAGACCGATGGACTAACGCCTGGATTTCTTCCTCTTCCGGCGTTTGGGCGGAACCATGATGCTCCCCCTGCATTTCGGAGAGCCACAGTGGCACACGTAGAATTTCTCCATCTTCCTGCCGCCCGTCCGCTCGTACTTGTAGTCGTAGGCAAGCTCCACGCCCGGCTGAATGTTCGTGAGGGCGTAGATCCAGATGCGGTCATCCTCTACGATTGCCTCGCAGTTCGGGTCGCAGGAATGATTGATCAGCCGCGCGATATTGGTCCGCACATCTCCGTCGATGCATGTCTCGTCATCGAGAGTGAAGAGATACGTGTGATGGCGGTCCATCTTCTCCTCATCATACCGCCGGTCGGCTTCTTCATTCGTGATTCTTTCGCCGGTGTACTCGACGATCTTCTGACCCCGCCGAATGCGCCGGGTCGCGAAGCATCCACGACCCTGAATTCTCGACTTTCTGACCTCGAACAAACCGTTTCCCCGCGAGGCGCGAGCTGTGGTGCCGTTCTTTTTCATTCCGTTTTGTATGTTGTGAGTTGCCGGAGCACGCGGTGGCGATGCCGCCAACCTGCCGACCCTGCCCGTAGATACTA
>DATAIM010000316.1:0-8905 GCA_036262655.1 Gemmatimonadaceae bacterium
ACCTGCTGGGGCTGATCAACGAGGTGCTGAACTACGCGCGGCTGGAGACGGGGGCGGTGACGTACGACCTCAGGCCGACGCTGGTGGCGGACGTGATCAACGCGGCGGTGCCGCTGGTGGAGCCGCAGCGGGCGCTGAAGAGGCTCACGCTGGAGGTGAAGCTTCCGGAGACGTCGGGCAAGCCGCCGGTGCTCGTGCTCGCGGACGCGGAGAAGCTGCAGCAGATCCTGCTCAACCTGCTGTCGAACGCGGTCAAGTTCACGCCCGAGGGTGGGCGGGTGACGGTGGCGCTGGAGCCCGAGCCTAACGCGCAGGGGATGGCGGTGCTGCAGGTAATCGACACCGGCATTGGCATCCCGGAGGACAAGCTCGAGGAGATCTTCGAGCCGTTCGTGCAGGTGGGCCGTGCGTCGAATCGCCCAATGGAGGGGACGGGGCTAGGACTGGCGATCAGCCGGGATCTGGCGCGCGGGATGGGGGGAGAGCTGTCAGTACGAAGCACTACGGCTGCCGGTAGTTGCTTCACGCTCACGCTAAACCGACTCGCCAATCCGGGGCCCCAATAGCCGCGTTGGTGCTTGACCTTCGCACCGGCGCAGCATCCGCGCCTCGCGAGTAGGCGTCGGCAGCGGACTGTCCGCACAGGACAGACTCGCCAAGACCCGGGCCCGACGCGAACATCAACGACCTCTCGCCGGCAATGGCTCGATTGACGCGAGGCCCTCGTCGCTGGACGCGGGCTGATGGGTGTCGCGTTGCGATGTTTCCGCTTCGTGGAGATCCCAAAGCCAAGCCGCACATCCTGGGACTGACGCACACGTAGCAGGTCCAACCGGCGGTGTGTGATCAGCGCCCAAGCAAGACTCGAGCGACGCATACCTTGTGCGCCGCTCGAGTTCACTTGCTCCGGAGTGTGTTAGCGTCGGCGATCAACCATCACATATGAGTGCTGGCGGTACCGGTGAGCATTCCCCGTTGCCAATGCCCGTCACGGGCTTTTCCACGTCATGGTGCTCCGGCGTCCCATTGGTGACCTTTACGTGCAAGGTCGGAGACCCCTCGGCAGGGTAGCCTGTCCACGATGGACCGCGCCCCACCCATCTGGTTTCGTTTCGATCCGGATCGATAACGTACCAGTCGAACACGTACGGGTAGGCGCCCCCCCGACCGCTCGCATACCACGTCGCCCCGCCGGAACTGTAATACGCGATATCCGGCCCTGTGATCGTACCGCGGATTCCATCCACATCGATCCAGATGTCGCGATATGCCGTTGCGCCATGGGCGTCGACGATTTCAGCGCGGAGGCCAAAGTCGCTGGTATCGACTGTTGTGGAATACGAACTCGAGTTCGAGACGACCGTGCCGTTGCGATACCATTTGTAAGAGTACGGCGCAGTGCCGTTCGCTCCTGCGGCAGTCCACGTCTGTGAAGTGTAGCGCACGGGGAGGTCCTCCCCCCCGATCGAAACTGATGCCGTGGACTTGTGGTAGAGAACGTACAGAGTGCCAGTCGCGCCTTGTTCCCAAGTGGTATGGTCGGATGTCCTGTGGGCCCTGAAATATCCACGGTCCTCCGTCTGCGCCTGCGGCGGGTCGGTTGGGTAGTTACCCGCACCAATACCCGTCCCTGCGGGGTACCGTAACACCGGGTGCGCCGTGTAGACATTGGTGCCGACGGTTTGAAAAATGTCGGACCGCCACTCCTGTGAAGTCCCGTAATAGTTCTTCATTTCGAGGCTGGCCATGAAGAAATCACGGGACCCGTTATCAGTTATCACCCCGCCTGCATCTTTCATTTCCCCTGCAACCCTTAGTGGAAGCGGGCAGTAGTTCATCTGGTCGAACTTATAGGACAAGCTCCAGGTATTTGCATTGCTCCCAGGCTCAAGTCGACAATTCCGCACCGAGGTCTGGTCGCACGCACAGAGCGACAGGACGACAGCTGCCATCGATAGAGATCGACACCTCACAGGCCACCTCCCATGCGAGGCGTTGCCTTCTCATAGCGAATTCGCGCACCCGGTCGCAACGCGACGTAGACCGTTGTCTCCCTGCCCTCGGTACCTTCCCCGTCAACAACGAGCAAGGGATAGTTCATCCCGGCGGGCTGATCAGCAGCAGCGACTGTGTGGCGGCTCGTGGGATCGGTTGTTACCAGTAGCTCTTGGGTCTCGCTGAGCGGCGCCCCTTCGATTGGGATCCTTCGGTCGAGAACAAGTCGCCAAGCTGCTGTAACAGGAGCGTTTGAGATCTCAAGAAGTACCAGTTCCGGAACCTCGCGGATTTTCGCGCCACTGGCCTGCCCGAGCGTGATAACTGCCTGTTCAGGGGTTAGTGGCATAAACCGTCTTGCAGCCCCGGCACTCTGGCTACGTGGGATGCCCTGACCCCGAAACTCGCCGCCACTGAGTTTCGGCAGCAACAGTTGCCCGTCGCTGTCGATCTTCACGTCGCCGTTGTTTGCGGCCACCGCCAAGAGCAATGATGGATCGCCGTCCTCGGTGAACCAAACGAGGTAATAGGAGCCAAACGCCTTCCGCAGCCCGGGATGCACATTTTTTGGCAGGGGCTCGTAGGGTGTGCTGGCGAACGCGACACGGGATGCGCGGAGCTTCGCTAGTGTCAGCGCTTCGCCACGCTGCTCCTGCCATGTCTCTTGGAAGTACTTTCCGAACGTCCGGATGTATGCCTCGGCCAAGGCAATGGCTCGCTTGGAGTCGATGGCGTCAGGTTCCGCGTTCGCGGTCAGCGCGGCCCCGCCGAATTGCCCATCGCTAGTGAGCGAGAGCGCTGCTTCGCCGGTGACATAGGGCCGAACATCTCCAACCCCTCGCGCATCCGGCGCTGAATACGGCTGGCGATCACAGCCAGCAGCTCCTAGGAGCAGAAATACCGGAAGCGCGAGTTTCGCTGTTCTTCGTAGCTGCATGCCGCCTCGCCAGAATGAGAGGACCCGCCAAGCCGCATTCGCTGTGCCAACTACCGCGATCGGGCGCGAGGACGCATCCTCTCATTGCCCACGCGCCTAACGGTTAGAAACAGTTAGGCACTAACGCATCGCCCATTCTTGCATGACGATAGAGCTGGCACAGCTCGAGGAGATCTTCGAGCCCTTCGTGTAGGTCGGTCGTGCCTCGAACCAACCAATGGAAGGGACGGGGTTAGGCCTGGCGATCAGCCGCGCCCTGGCGCGGGGGATGGGAGGTGGGCTTTCAGTTCGAAGTGCGCCGGGGCGTGGAAGCACTTTCGCTCTGGCACTGCGGCGTATGTAGGCGTGTGCCGCCCGGGGGGCGGCGCCAGGCAGGACGTCTTTCAGCCGCGATCAGCCCGGCTTGGCGCAGCGACAGCAGTGGATGAAAGCGCATTGAATGCTCCGCTTACCGGATGCTCGCGCGAGGCCATGGCGGGTATAGAGACAACCCCTCGGCAACTTCACCCCCCCCCAACGCTGGCACGTGCAAGCCGTCGCGGCTAAAGTTGCCGTGGCATTTCGGACACGATGCACTGGCGCGCCGCCCTACTCCTAGCGGGAGATCGAGAACGTTGAGAGACGATCCGGACGACCCATGGAAGCCTGACCCTACGCAGCCGATCGTGATGCTGATTGGCACCGTGGATAGCGAAGGCGTGACGAGTGCCCTGCGATCCTCCGGGCGCCAATACAAGGTAAAGCGACTTGAATCGAACCCAGAGAATTGGGACACCATATCCCAGTTCTTTGATGACTTCCGAGTACGCGCAGCGCTAGTCAAACTGTCGCGTCAATCGTATGCCCACCTCGCGGACGCGCGTTACCTGGCCGCGCGTGGCCGCTTATTCGCCAAGTTGCGGGAGGTTTCGCACGCGGTCTTCGTATTTCAGGAGAACCTCGAAGGCGTAGGACCCGATGACATGGATTGGACGCCTGAGCGGGATTGGTACAAGAACGAATGGGGGCGGCGCCGACGCGAAGTAAACGACACACTAGTGGCAGCGGGGCTAAACGTTATTCCATTTCGGTTTAGTTCAGAGGTGACGGTGCTGGCGGCTGCATTCCTTAGCGATGCAGAAGAAGGACTCCTTTTTCGCGTGTACGTCCCTTCTCGCCAGATGTGGGCCGATCAGACCGATAAGCTGCTACAGCTCTTCCGCGACTATCTCTCGCGCGTAGGACACAAATCTGTGCGGCTGGACCAGCACCGTACCGAGCGCGGTGTCGTATATGAGTTATTCAAATCACCCGACGCGCCCCCCACGGAATCCAACCTGTCGCTCTCCACAGAGTTTGCGCACTTCTCGCAGCTCCTAGAGTTAACGGTTGCGAACCCCTCAGAGGCTGAAGCCTATCTCAAGTCGCGCAACGTAGATCCGCGAGAGATAGCCGCTCTCCTCGCACGCTACGGTAAGGAGGCGCGTCGCCTTCAAGTCGATCTGCGCCACGAGCGCGAGACAAAGCTCCTCGCGATTCGCCACCGTCTACAATCCGAACTTGCCGACGCGCTTCCGTCAGATACCGAATGGCAATTCATTGAGGACCTGACGAATAGCGCTGTACCAGTTCCTAGCGGCATCGGTTCAATCGTCGCGCCTGGAGGACAACCGTTACAGTTAACCGCGACGACGGGCGGCTCGATCGTCTTCAACGTCCGGCCTCAGATTGTCGAAGCAGTAAATTCGGTCGTTGCGCAGGAGCTTCGCGGTGATGCAAACGTGTCGCCAAATGAGGCGAAGTTGCTTGACCTCATTGACAGGCTGGCAGGGGATCGTCGCGCTGAGCTTGCGTCTGCTGCACGGGAAGTAGCTGACCAGGGCGTTCGTCGCTCGGCCCGGCTTGTAGCGATGCAAAAGCTAAAGAGCTTTCTTTTTGCACTTGCGCGGAAAGCGCCCGATGTTGGCGCCGACCTACTCGTCGCATATCTGGAAAAGAAGTCCGGTCTGTCGTAGCGCGATACCGGATTAGGCGGCTCCCATCCGAGGCCATAACCCTTCCGCTCGCTCCTCCGGTTCGTATGTTTGCGCCCCGAAGCAGCTGCCAGTGGGATAACTCGAACGAGATTCCCGGAGCGCTGAACGTGGCCAAGAAGCTGAGCAGAGCGCTGAGGATCGCGAAGCGTGATCCTGGATCAGTGAAGAGCGACGGACGTGGATCGGGAGGCCCGCAGAAGCGCGCGGGGGGCACTTCGGCGCGGACGCATCAGGCAGCGGGGAAGGCTGGACGCCGCACTCCGGCCACAACTGAAAAAGCCCCTAAGGTCGTTGGCCGGCCAAGTATCGCGAGCAAAGCTCGTCTAGTTACCCTTCCAGCCGGCGGAGCGCGCAAGGCTGCTAACAAGCTCAAGTCTCCTCAACGAATGAATGAGCTGTATTACGGCGACAACCTCAAAGTCCTTCGTCATCACGTGAAGGATGAGAGTGTCGACTTGGTTTATCTCGACCCTCCGTTCAACTCGGATGCTGACTACAACGTGTTGTTTGAGGAACGCGACGGGTCACGCAGCGCGAGCCAAATCAAAGCCTTTAGCGATACTTGGACATGGGACAGCGCGGCGGTCGCGTCCTATACCGAGGTTGTAGAGCAAGGCGGCCAAGTATCGAAAGTCATGCAAGCATTTCGGACTGCGTTGGGGGATACCGACATGCTCGCCTACTTGTCCATGATGGCGCCGCGTTTGATGGAGCTAAAGCGGGTGCTCAAACCCACCGGCTCGATTTTTCTCCATTGCGACCCGACTGCGAGCCATTACCTGAAAATGTTGATGGATGCTGTGTTTCAACCGTCAAACTTCAGGAACGAGATCGTCTGGCACTACTACAACAAAATGCAGCGCGGTGATATTGGCATGTTTGCCAACGATCACGACGTAATCCTGTTTTACACTATCACGCCGGGAAAAAAGGGACACACGTTCCAGAGCATTTACGAGGAGCGTGACAAGCCGGTCCAGCAGCTCGTGCGTCAATGGGACCCGGAAACAAAGCGCATCGTCAACGCGAAGGATGACGAAGGCCACGTCATTTATCGTGAGTGACCAATCGGAAGATCGATGATGTTTGGCGTCTCCCGTACATCGTGCCAGCGTCTAGGGAAGGACTCGGCTACCCGACCCAAAAGCCCGAAGCCCTCCTAGAGCGAATCATCTCAGCTGCGAGTAACGAGGGGGATACAATCCTTGATCCCTTCTGTGGTTGCGGCACCTCGATTTCGGTTGCGCAGCGTTTGAATCGACACTGGATCGGAATCGATATCACGCAGCTTGCCGTCACTTTGATGAAATACCGTCTGCGCACCGCGTACGGGGCTGAAGTCGGCAAGAGTTTCAAGGTTGTGGGCGAACCCGAGAGCCTTGAGGATGCGCGAGTGTTAGCGCGCGACGACCCTTATCAATTTCAACTGTGGGCGCTGGGGCTGGTGAACGCGCGGCCGAACGAAATCAAAAAGGGTGCAGACAAGGGAATCGACGGCAGGCTGTACTTCCATGATGAGCGCGAGGGCGGGAAGACCAACCACATAGTACTGTCGGTGAAAGGCGGCCATCTCAAGCCGGAGCATGTTCGCGAACTACCCTCCATAGTCGCGCGCGAGGGTGCGGCGATGGGCGTCCTTATCAGCTTAGAGCGTCCAACGCAGCCGATGCGCTCCGAGGCAGCAAGCGCCGGATTTTATCAGAATCCATGGTGGGGTAAGTTTCCGAAGATTCAGCTGCTCACGATCGAGGAACTTCTCGAAGGCAAGCGGATCGAGTATCCTGCGTCCGCTCACACGACTGGATCGAGTAACCGCAGCTTTCGCGCGGCGAAGAAAGTGGCGGGTCCAAAGGCTCAGCAAGAGGACTTGTTTTGACTTCGCGGTTATCGTCGGGGCGCGCTGTTCTCACGCGCTCCCCTTCGAGCGAATAGAGTAGGCGCATTCTGCCCCGGAAGAATTGCGGCCAACGATACCAAACGAACATGCGGCCAAGCTACCTCGTAGCTTGGCCGCACGCGTATCATTTCGCCGCCGCTCGGGGCTGATTATCTCGTGAGAGGCGTCGCAACGCGTCCCAATGCATCGGGTGCGGGACAAACTTTCCGCGTAGCATGCGTCGACAGTAGGAAAGCGAAAGGCCCGTCGCGTCTTCGCCGGGGACACACAAGCGAAACGTGCCGCCCGAGGAGGTGCTACACAGCGCGGAGCACGGCGTCCGGGGTCGATCGGCCCCTCGCGGCGTTCGCGCGGATACTCGACACCAGCTTTTCGAAGTTTGTGCCCGTCATGATCGCTTCACACAGCTTCGGATCGAACTGAGCGCCCGCCATCGAAATTAGCTCCTGCCGGACGACCTCGGTCGGCAGCGCACGTCGGTAGGGTCGGTCTGTCGTCATCGCGTCGACTGTATCGGCGATAGCGATAATACGCGCGAATAGCGGGATCGTCTCGCCGGCGACGTGATCGGGATAGCCCGTTCCGTTCCAGTTCTCGTGATGATGGCGAATTGACGGGACGATGTCCTTTAGGTGCGACACGGCGGATACAAGCTCCGCACTCTTGATGGGATGGGTTTCCATCAGTGCCCATTCTGCTGGGGATAGCTTGTCGGGCTTGCGCAGAATAGGGGCGTAGATCTCATGGATCTTTCCAACATCGTGCAACAATGCCGCCTGACTCAGTCTTTCGACCTGGCGGGTTGAGAGTCCGATCATTCGGCCGATGAGAGACGCATAGGCCTGTACACGCTGCGAGTGGCCGGACGTGTAGGGATCTCGCGCTTCGATGGCCTTTACCATCAGTTGCAGGAGGTCCTGCGTAACGGTCTCGAGCTTCCAAGCCGTCAGGAAGACTTGCCTTACAGCGATTAGCGGCACGGCGAGTAGCACAGCGCCCCAGACGCCGCGCGTGACGAATAGCCGTCCAAAGAGATACGGCAGCGGAAGCGACAGTACATTGTTGACGATCGATCCCTTCGTCATCAGGTACAGCACTGAGCGCACGCTGCGGTTTTCACTAACCGCGATGACAAAGCTTACACACGCATTGTTTGCGATGAAAACAGCCGCGGATGCGGCGGCGTAGGCGACGATGTTTACCTTCCCGGGTTCCAACAGCGGACGTCCGCCGAGCGCCGTAAAAGTGATCGCGCCAATGCTAACAGCTAGCGCCACTTGCGCCACATTGAAGACTGCCTTTGGAGTTTCGCGGCGCCGGAGTATGCCAATAACCGCCTCACCGATAGCAGCTAGCGCGACAACTTCAACGCGCGGCACCAGGTAGAGAGCCGTTAGGTACGGAATGGAGGCGATGCTGATGGCCGATGCACGCCCAAGCTGGTGCCCGAGCACTTGCGCGACGATTCCCCAGCCAGCCATACACAGCGTCGCCGCCAGCCAGCGTGCTGGAGGCGGTGGCTGAACTGCAAACAGCGCCGTCACGGCGAATGCCGCGGTGGCGCAAACAAGTGCGATGACGAGGTAAACTTTTCTCGGCATTTTCGGTGGAATCCCCGCCCGGGACGCTTGCTACGAGGTGCCAATCAGGTCCACACCACGAAGCTCCCTAACAGCCAGGCCAGAACTACCATTTCGCGTCACCTCCCCAGTGCATCAGTCACGCGCGTCGTCGCTAGGACGCTACGTGCTACAGGGTTGGCTCCGCTCACCTACTTGCTTCCGTTGGCCCGCTCTTCTTCGCTTGTGCTGACCCGGGACGGGGGTTCTCTCTCCGATTGTCGGTGGCGGTCGTGAATATGGGCTGCGCGGCTGCGTGACGCTGTGACGCCTGTCCTGCTGCGTCCACCACGCAGCGGCGCGCGGTAGGAACTTCTTCTCTTCACGAATGGGTTCCGCGCTGCCTCGCGCCGGAATCCCCGAGACGACCGCCCGACGAGTTGCTTCCCTTCACGTGCGCCACGAGCCATGCCTGCCCGTGACGCCACCTCCACCACTACCC
>DATAIM010000317.1:0-4189 GCA_036262655.1 Gemmatimonadaceae bacterium
CACCGACAGCTCGACCATCTTGGGATCCACGAGCAGGAAGCGCAGCGTCTTCGGCGTGTGGCGGTAGATCAGGCTCGTGATAAGCGTGTTGATGCAGACCGACTTGCCCGATCCCGTCGCGCCTGCGATCAGCAGGTGCGGCATCTTCGCGAGATCGGCGATGACCGGCCGTCCCTCGAGATCTTTTCCGAGCGCAATGGGAAGAGCGGCGCGAATGTCCCGATACTCGCGCGATTCGAGCATCTCGCGAAACGCGACCATTTCCGACTTTGGATTAGGAACCTCGACGCCGACGGCGCCCTTCCCCGGAATCGGCGCCACGATTCGAATGCTCTGTGCGCGCATGGCGAGCGCGAGATCGTTCGCCAGAGTGGCGAACTGCCGGACCTTTACTCCAGCTGCTGGCTCGATCTCGAATTGAGTCACCACCGGCCCGGTGGTGCGGCCGCGAAGGTCGCCCTCCACCCGGAACGTTCGCAGCGCTTCCATCAGCTTCACTCCCATTGCGTCCAGCTCCCGATTCCCGAGGTCCGCATTGCGCGGAGGCGGGGGGCTGAGGAGCGAGGCCGACGGGAGCTCGTCGTCAGCGACGTTCACACCGGCCGTCGATTCGATCGCCGACGCGATACGGTTGTCCTGCTCGCTTGCAGCGTCGGCTTTCGTTTTCCTATCCCGCTTCTTTCGTTCTGCGCGTGGAACGATCTGCTCCACGTCGCCATCAGTGTCGTTCATGAGCCCGACATCGATCGCCGGCATCTCTTCAGGAGATGGCTCGGGCGGAAGCGGCGACGATCGACGGCGGGAAACGGCCGTCACTCCGGGAGCCTCGTCTTCGGCACCAAATGGATGGATTTCATCCTCGGGGCGTCGCCCGACAATAGCGCGGATCGGATTCCATGAAAGGGTTGCCGCCATCAGCGCACTCAGTGAGAGCATGACGATGATCCATGCCCCTGCTCTTCCCGCGAATTGCAGGAGATAGAACGAGGCGAACCCGCCCCACAATCCCGACAACGGTGTCGCATCGCGCTCCGCACCCTCGGCGAGACCAATCGCCAGCGGAAGCAGCACCACGAGACCGAGTAGAAAGACCATCCACGACCGATCGGTTCTTTCTGCAAGTCGGCCGAACAGACGTAACGCGTGGGCAGCAAGTGCGACTGGAATGAGCGCTGCCGCAGGCCATCCGAGAACTCGCGCCATCGGGTAGGCGAGGAATGATCCCGCCCAGCCAAAGCTTCGAGAGATATCTCCGCCCCTGACCAGCGCGAACCCCTGAGCAGCGAGAGCGCCGCCGAGGAAGAGGGCGAAGAGGATGAGCGCAATCCCGGAAAGCTCGCGTCGAAGCGCCGAGCTGCGGGGTGGCGCGCTATCGCTCGCGTTCCGGGCCCAGTCGGGTGATTTGTCGCTCGTGATAGATGGGGACCACAGGGTGCGAATCCACTGCAGCACAGGCGACGAGGTCGTCCGCGAAGCCTGCTTCGGCGAGCGCTTTTCCGTGGGTCGAGTCTTTGAAGATCTTCGCGATGTTGTCGCCATACTTCCTGTCGATAATCTCGCAGGCACACGCGGCGTCGTTGGCCACGACGGAAGCCGACGGCTTCATGATGGAGCGCACATACCGTCCCGCGCATGCCGCATCCTCGAGACTAAAATGTCCCTCAGTACCCGCGCAGACAATCGAAATATCAGCCTCCGCTCTGGCGGCCGCGCGAAGCATTGCACTGACGGCCGAGAAATTGACGTAGGATGCCACCACGATGTCGACCGCGCCCTGAAGGCTCATGAGCGCTTTCGTTCCATTCGTCGTCGTGATGATCACTGTCCGTCCCGACACGGCTTCGGCGTTGAAGTCCAGTGGCGAATTACCCAGATCGAATCCCGGGATCGGCTGCATCTTCCGCTCGCCTGCGAGGCGCACATCGGCGCGCTCGAATTGCCTCGACCGCGCGATCGCCTCATCGACGGCTTCCACCGGCACGACACTTTTTGCACCGTTTCCGAGCGCGACGGCGATGCTGGTTGAAGCCCGCAGGACATCGATCACCGCCACCACTCTGCCCTGCATGTCACCGGGAGAGATCGCCCCGGCGGACGTGTAAACATCGAGCTTCATTCTATCCCGGGTCTCTGAACAAGTCGGTCTCGCGCTCGAGGAACTTCGTGTCGACTTCGCCGGCCTGAAACTTCGCGTTCGCCATCACGCGTGCGAGAAACGGGATCGTGGTCGTTACGCCCTCGATGACGAATGACTCGAGCGCTACCTGCATGCGGCGCAGTGCTTCCGCCCGGTCGCCGCCCTGGCAGATCAGCTTCGCCAGAAGTGAATCGTAGAAGGGTGGCACGACGTACCCTGTATACACGTGCGTATCGAGCCGCACGCCCGGACCTCCCGGGGGATGAAACACGTCGAGCTTTCCGGGCGAGGGTTGAAAGTTTCGCGCCGGGTCTTCGGCATTGACACGGCATTCGATGACGTGTCCCCGAAACGGGGGCGTCTCGGTGATCGAGAGCTTCTCTCCGGCGGCAACCCGTATCTGCTCCTTAACCAGATCGACGCCCGTAAGCATCTCGGTTACCGGGTGCTCGACCTGGATGCGGGTGTTCATCTCCATGAAAAAGAACTGCCCGTCATCGTTCAGCAGCATTTCGATCGTACCCGCACCTACGTAGTTGATCGCCTTCGCGCCGCGGACCGCAGCATCCCCCATCGCTTCCCGAAGCTCCGGTGTCAGCGCCGGGCTCGGCGCTTCCTCGATCAGCTTCTGATGTCTTCGCTGCACCGAGCAGTCGCGCTCGCCGAGGTGGATCACCGTTCCGTGACTGTCGCCGAGGATCTGGAATTCAACGTGGCGGGGTCGCGCGAGATACTTCTCGACGTACACCTCGCCGTTGCCGAAAGCGGACAATGCTTCAGAACGCGCGAGCTGAAACGACCGGATGAAGTCGTCAGGCTCGGTCGCCACGCGCATTCCCTTGCCCCCACCGCCGGCTGCTGCCTTGATGATGACGGGAAAGCCGATATCCCGCGCGAACTCGAGCGCTTCTTCGGGATCCTCAACGCCTCCCGGGGTGCCTGGAATGATCGGCACGCCGACTGCCTTCATTGCGTTTCGTGCAGCTGCCTTATCTCCCATCACGCGGATCTGGTCCGCGGTCGGTCCGATAAAAGTGATGTTGCTCGCTGCACACGTTTCGGCGAACTCCGCATTCTCCGCCAGAAACCCGTAGCCGGGATGAATGGCGTCGGCACCTGCGATTTCCGCGGCTGCTATGATTCGCGGAATCTTCAGATAGGAATCACGGGCGGGTGCAGGGCCGATGCAGACATCATCATCGGCGAACCGCACGTGCAGCGACTCGCGGTCGGCCTCGGAGTACACGGCGACCGTCTGAAGGCCGAGCTCCCGGCATGCGCGAATGACGCGAAGAGCGATCTCCCCACGGTTCGCGATCAGAACTTTCTTGAACACTCTAGGCCGAAATCAGGGGGCGACGTCCTGGGCGATGTTGTCCCAAGTTGTGTCGCTTGCGCCCGCGACTCCCTGAACCCGAAGCGCAAACTCGCTCGGATTCGTCGCATAGTACAGCGCATGCTCGTAGGAGATGACGCCCTTCTTGTACCAGTTCATGAGAGACTGGTCAAAGCTCTGCATCCCGTATTGCACGGTTCCTTCGGCGATGAGCTCGGGAATGTTCAACGACTTCGACATGTCGCGGATGTTTTCACGGACTGCGGCGGTGTTCACCAGGATCTCCGCGGCGGGCACACGTCCGGGTTTGTCGGCACGTGGCACGAGGCGCAGGGAAATCACCGCCTCGAGCGCGCTCGCGAGAAGAAAGCGGACCTCGGCCTGCTGGTCTGGCCGATAGAAGGACAGAATTCTGTTGATAGTCTGCGTAGCATCCATCGTGTGGAGCGTCGAGAACACCATGTGCCCTGTATCCGCGGCCTTCATCGCCGTGTCGAGCGTGTCGAGGTCGCGGATCTCACCGACCAGGAGAATGTCGGGGTCCTGCCTGAGGACGCGGCGCAGCGCCTGCGCGAAGCTTGCGGTATCCGTACCGACTTCGCGCTGGTTGATGTGGGACTTGTTGTCACGGTGGAGGAACTCGATCGGATCTTCGATCGTGATGATGTTCGCGCTTCTGTTCTGGTTTACATACTGAATCATCGCCGCGAGCGTCG
>DATAIM010000318.1:0-9885 GCA_036262655.1 Gemmatimonadaceae bacterium
CGCGACGAGCCCCGTGACGACGAGCGGGGTGTCGGCCGCAAAAGTGGTAGCGACCATCGACGCACCGGCGAGCCACCAGCTCACGTTACGTCCGGAAAGAAAGTATTCGTTGAGGCTTTCACCTCCTTTCTTGGTGAACAGAAGCCCGATCACCGTCGAGAGAAGGAAGTAGGCCGCTACGATCGCCCAGTCAATCGCCGAAAGTGTCATGAGGGTGGAGTTGGGATGGCGTGTTTTTCTGGTGAACACCGCATCCGTGCCCGCTCGTTTGCCGCGAGGGCTGCCGAGCGAAGCGGAAGGGCGGCACGTATCATTATGTGAGAGTGCTCACGATCGTCAACTATACGAGAATCACAGCAATGGCGCGATATATCCTTCCCCTCGTTGGACTCACCCTCGGCCTGACCGGGTGCACTGTGACGAGCGGCAGGCTGGACCCCACGTACGAGCTCGCCTCCGAGCAGGTGAAGCCGGGAATCTCGATCCTGCTTGGAGACAGCATGGAGCTGATCCGAGGCAAGCGGATTGGGCTGCTCACGAATCAAACCGGCATCAACGAGAAAGGTGAGTCGGACATCGATCTGCTCCGAAGCGAGCGGGCGAAGAAGGCGAACGTGAATCTTGCCGTTCTCTTTTCCCCCGAGCATGGAATCCGCGGGACGGAAGACCGGGAAAACCTCGCGAACGGTGTTGACCAGAAATCGGGGCTGCCGATAATCTCGCTTTACGGCGCACAGACTATCGCTCCGCCCGATTCTGAGATGCGGAAGATCGACGTGCTCGTCTTCGATCTCCAGGACATTGGCACGCGGACATGGACGTACGTGGGCGCGATGATCTACTCGATGCGCGCTGCCGCAAGAACAGGAAAGACTATCGTCGTCCTCGACCGTCCGAATCCGCTGAGCGGTTTTTTTGTTGAGGGGCCGATGCTCGACAGTGCGATTGCAAACCCGGAAGACCCGACGCCCGCACGAGCCGGCCAGGCGTACGCGTTATATCCCACTCCATTGCGTCACGGCATGACTATGGGCGAGATGGCTCTCTTCTTCAACGACGTTCTGAACATCAAGGCGAATCTGAAGGTTGTTCCGATGCGTGGCTGGCGGCGTGAGCTCTGGTTCGATCGGACGGGCCTGCCATGGGTGAAGCCATCCCCGAACATGCCCACCCTTCAGAGCGCGATGTTATATCCGGCGCTGGTCGCATTCGAGGGCTCGAACCTTTCGGTTGGACGAGGCACCCCGACGGCCTTTCAGCTGATTGGCGCTCCATGGCTCAAGGCGCCGGAGACAGTTGCACTGCTACGGAGCCGCGATTTGCGAGGACTTCGCTTCCTGGTAGAGGATTTCACGCCCCAGAACCCGACCGACGGGAAATACAGCCAGCAGAAACTTCACGGGATCCGCTTCCTGGTAACGAACCGCACCTCGATGCAGCCTTCGCGGCTCGGAGCGGCGCTCCTCTGGGCCATCGCGAAAACATCCGGCGAGAACCTCAAGCTGAACGACCGTACATTCGATCTGCGGTTCGGATCCGCCCGCATTCGCGAGGCACTTCTGCGGGGTGAGGATCCCGACGCGATAATCGACCGCGAGCTTCGGCCGGCCTTCGATTTCCGCGAGAGGACAAGGCGATACCTGCTTTACCAGTGACATCCGGGGCTGACTCGCCGCCCGGTTCTCGTTCGCATACGACTTGCACCACTACGCAGCACCCAGGAGGGTGAGGAATGAAAATCCGAATTGCGACGCTGGCGTTGGTCGTGGCAGCGGTTGCCTGCGGGCCGAGGCAGGTGGAGGTCAGCACGGGCCCGCAGCCCGCGGCTGATGTGTCGGTGAGGTTCACCAACAACCTTACTCAGGCCGTGAATCTTTACGTTACGAGTGGGGGGACCGATGTCTTCCTCAAGCAGGTCGCAGCGAGCTCGGTGGAGGTAGTTCCCATCCGGGGTTTGAGCGCCGGAACCACTGTGACGCTCAAAGCCCGGACTGTAGACGGAACGCGCACGTACAGTCGGGATAACGTCTATCTGGCAGCGAATTACGACTGGCGGGTACCATAGAGCGGGACCGCTGAATTCTGGCGACAAGCGTAAATACCGAATAGCTTTACGAGTCGAATCGGAGCCGGTTCGGCCCGTTTGCTACCGTTCTTCCGCACTGCGGGGCGGTAGCATTTCATTCGCGCCCGCTGGCATGAAGAGAATCTGGGAGTCGATGATGAAGGGCTACCTCCGGGTTATCGAGCCGGTGGCGGCGCTTTTGGTAAAGCTGCGGATTAGCCCGAACGCTATTACCACGGTGGGCACCCTCTGCACGGTCGCCGGGGGCGTGGCGTACGGGATGGGCCACATCCGTACCGCCGGGTGGATCATCGGCCTGACCGCAATTTTCGATGTTCTTGACGGCACCGTTGCGCGTCGCACGGGGCAGTCGACCGTATTCGGCGCGTTCTACGATTCAACGCTCGATCGCGTCGCTGACGGGTTCGTGCTCGGCGGGATCGCCTTCTTCTTTGCGGCTCCCGGTCAATATCACAGTTTGCCGATGGTCGCGGTTACGCTGATGGCGATTATCGGTACATACCTGGTCAGCTATACGCGCGCCCGTGCCGACGGTCTTGGCATCGACGCAAAGGTTGGCGTGATGCAGCGACCCGAAAGGGTCGTCCTTCTGTCGGCGCCGCAAGCCTTTTTTGGTGTTGCGCTCGGCGGCGCGGTACTGATGGGCGTGGTTGTGATACTCATGGTGACCGCGTGGATTACCGCGATTCAGCGGATCCTTTTCGTTCGACGCAGCACTCTCAACACGATCTCGACGCCCCTGCGCGTCCTCAATGACAAATCCCCGCTGTCGACGCGAAACTCGTCACGGCGTGCACAATCCTGACCGATGGAGAATTCTGATTTGCCTTCTTCCCCTGATGTTCACACTCCCCCCACACCAGCTACCGGCAGGCTTGGCATTCTGACACCGGGCCTGGGCGCGGTCGCAACGACGTTCATGGCGGGCGTGGAAAGTGTGAGACGGGGCTACTCCAAACCGATCGGCTCGCTCACGCAGATGGCCACGATCCGGCTCGGGAAACGCACGGAGAACCGATCACCGCTGATCAAGGATTTCGTGCCGCTTGCGTCGCTGGATGACATCGTATTCGGTGCGTGGGATCCTATTCCCGACGACGCGTATACCGCGGCGACGAAAGCGGGAGTCCTCACCGAGAAGGATCTCGAGAAGGTGGCCGACTTCATGAAGGCGATAAAGCCGATGCCTGCCGTGTTCGACAACCATTACGTCACGCGCATCAACGGCACGAACGTCAAGAAAGGAAAGACAAAACGGGATCTCGCCGAGCAGCTGAGGCAGGACATTCGCGAATTCAAGACGCGAAACAGGCTGGACAGGCTGGTGATAGTGTGGTGCGCATCGACCGAAATCTTCATTCGTCCCGGACCGCAGCACGCTACGATCGACCAGTTCGAGAAGGCGATGGAGCGAAATGACGAGGCGATTGCTCCGTCGATGCTGTACGCGTACGCCGCGATCATGGAAGGCGTACCGTTCTGCAACGGAGCGCCGAACCTTTGCGTCGACGTTCCGGCGCTGCTGAATCTCGCGATCGCTCGCGGAGTTCCTGTCTCCGGCAAGGATTTCAAGACCGGCCAGACCTGGATGAAGACCGTTATCGCCCCCGGTCTCAAGGCACGCATGCTTGGTCTCGAGGGATGGTACAGCACGAACATTCTTGGCAACCGAGACGGGGAGGTACTGGACGACCCCGCATCGTTCAAGACGAAGGAAGAGTCGAAGCTTTCGGTTCTGCACACGATTCTCCAGCCCGAGAAGTATCCCGACCTGTACAAGGATTTTTCGCACGTCGTCCGGATCAACTATTACCCGCCGCGCGGCGACAACAAGGAAGGGTGGGACAACATTGACATCGTCGGATGGATGAACTATCCGATGCAGATCAAGATCAACTTCCTCTGCCGTGATTCGATACTTGCGGCCCCGATCGTGCTGGACCTGGCGCTGTTCTCCGATTTTGCCCAGCGAGCCGGAATGAAAGGGATACAGGAATGGCTGTCTTTCTACTACAAGAGCCCGATGGCGGCCCCCGGACTTCAGCCGGAGCACGACCTGTTCATCCAGCAGACCAAGCTGAAGAACACTCTCAGGTTTCTCATGGGCGAAGACCAGATCACCCACCTCGGTCTGGAGTATTACGCTTGATCTCGGGGATCGGGCACGCTCGCGCGGTGGCCCTCTCGCTTATCGCGATCACGGTCTTGTCGTGTGGTCCCAATCCGCGGGCCCTCGAGAACCGGCAGTGGTCGGACAACTTTGCCTTCAGGATTACGGTCGAGCCGTCCCCGCCACGCGCGATCGAGGATGCGACTTACAAGATCGTCGTTCAGGACAAGAAGACGGGCGAGCCGATCGAGACGGGCGAAGGCCGCATCTTCGCTACCAGCAGGGATGGCGCAAATACCGACGATGGACTGGCGAAGGGGAAGGAGATCGGCACGTACTACGGGCGTCTCTTCTTTCCCACGACGGGTGACTGGGCAGTCGCCCTCCAGTTCCGCCGCGATTCAACGCAGCGACTGGAGAAAGTCGACTGGGTCCAGACAGTGAATAACCCGACGGGGCAGCAGTAACAGCATGCGGCATTTTTTCAGAACACAGCTTCCTCCGGCCACCGTGCTTCGCATGGCCGACGAATTCTTTCCACAGCTCCCGCTCGATCGCACTGCGCACACAGCGCGGTCGCGCACCTTCTCTGGCCTCCTGGGGACGATCCAGCTCTCCGCGAAAAAAGAGGGCGGACACTACACGTTCGTAGAGGTAAACACGGACCAGGTTGGTGAAAGCAGGCTCGATCGAAACGCCAAACGCTTTTTCGTGGAGCTGCACAGGACTTCCGATCCCGGGCACAGGCTGGAAGCCGCGTACTGACACGTGCCCCACGCCGGTGCGCTCGCGCCTGAGAACACGGCGCTAGCAATGGCTCGAACCCGCCCTCATCATCTACGTGTTCTCCACTTCATTTATGATGATCCGTCCAACCCCTGGGTGGGCGGCGGGGGAGCGGTTCGCGTGAGGGAGCTGTACAAGCGCCTGCGCGGCCGGGTAGATGTGACGGTGGTGACAGGGCGGTTTCCCGGAGCAAAAGACGCAATAATCGATGGGATCCCATACATAAGAATCGGAGCGGACCGACCCTACGCGTGGAGCCGGCTGACGTACGCGCGCGCTGCGAATGCGATGATTCGCGAGGCCGAGTACGACGCTGCCTTGTTCGATTTCTCCGGCTACACCCCTCTCTTTCTGCCGAAAGGCCGGCCCACCGGAGTAATTCTGCACCATCTCACCGCGCCAACGGCGCGCGCACGATGGGGCAGCGTATTGACCCGTGCGCTCGCACGCATCGAGCGAGCTATGATCAGGCGAGCCTCATACGTGAGCGCGACGTCACTGTCATCACGCGAAGCGGCTCGCAGGATCGCGCCCGATACGCCGCTCGACATGGTCGGAGCAGGGGTACCAGAGGAACTTTTCCGGCTGGAGCGGCGTCCGTCCGACTTCCTGCTCTACTTTGGGCGCCTCGACGTGTTTCACAAGGGGATCGATACGCTGCTGGAAGCGGTCGCGATAATTGCCAGATCTCGCCCCGAGATCGAGCTGCGAATCGCCGGTCGCGGCTCATCCGTCGAGCGCATCAGGAGCATGATCGACGAATTGCGTCTGAACGGGAACGTTCGCTTGCTCGGTGCTGTATCTGACGCCAAGCGGAATGAGCTGCTGTCGACAGCCTGCGTACAGCTCATGCCGTCGAGGTTCGAGGGGTTCGGGCTAGCTGCTGCCGAGGCCATGGCGGCGGGAGTCCCTCTGGTTGCGGCAGCCGTTGGATCGTTGCCCGAGGTCGTCGATGCGCCACGGGGCGGCGTGCTTGTCCCTTCGGGTGACGCCACTGCGTTGGCCGCGGCAGTTGAACGCCTCCTCGACGACCCGGGCGCACGGGCCGCGTTGTCACAGTCGGCGCGCCAATCCGCCCGGCGTTTCTCCTGGGATGCCGTGGCGGAGGCGCATCTCCAATTCATCGCACATGTCGCGGGACGGCCCTCGCCTCCCCCGGGCAGAGCCAATCAATGACACAATCAATTCAATCACGCCCTGGCGCGCCGTCCGAAAAAGCCAAGCCCGACGCGGAGTACCGACTCAGCCGCGCACAGCAGCTCGAGCTCTATTACTACATGAGGCTCACCCGTTCGCTCGAGGAGCGTCTGGTCAACCTTTACCGGCAAACGAAGGTCGTGGGCGGGCTATTTCGCTCGCTCGGGCAGGAGGCCGATGCTGTTGGAAGTGCATACGCACTCGACCGGTCAAAGGGCGACATACTTTCCCCGCTCATTCGGAACCTGGGATCGATGCTCGTTCAGGGCGCGCAGCCCGTAGAGATCATCAGGCAGTACATGGCAAAGGGCGATTCTCCGACGAGAGGGCGCGAGCTCAACATTCACTACGGTGACCTTGTCCGCGGCTTCATCGGCCAGATCTCACAGCTCGGCGACATGGTCCCGGTGATGGCAGGCGTGACGCTGTCGTTCAAGATGCGGGGAGAAGATCGGGTAGGGCTCGTGTACGTCGGTGACGGAGCAACTTCAACTGGCGCGTTTCACGAGGGAATCAACTTCGCGGCTGTTCAGCGATGCCCTCTCGTCGTCGTAGTGGAGAACAACGGCTACGCCTACTCGACTCCACTCTCGAAGCAGACCGCCGCGAAGGAATTGCGGGACAAGGCGCATGGTTACGGAATCGCTTCAGAGCAGGCCGACGGCAACGACGTCCTCGCAACCTTTGCCGCCACAAAGCGAGCTGTCGACCGGGCGAGAGCGGGGGGTGGCGTCACTCTCGTGGAGCTGATCACCTATCGGCGAAAAGGTCACGCCGAGCATGACAACCAGTCCTACGTTCCCGATGGAGAGATAGAACGCTGGGCAACGACCAACGATCCGATCGACCGCTACATACAGGTGCTTCAGCGCGATGCAGGCGTCGATAGAGCGGAGCTCGATGGAATCGATGCGCGGGTGATGAATGAGATAGACAGAGCGACTGATGAAGCAGAAGCCTCCCCGATGCCGGAACCGGCTGATGCACTCGTTGGCATCTATGCTGATCCCCCTGCCGAACAGCCCCTATGGTTCCGGGAGGGCGTGCGCGCCGCCGTTGAAGTGAATGAGCGGCCTTCGAGCTGGGGGACCCACGATGTCTGAGATCACCTTTCTCGAGGCGATACGCGAGGGGCTCCACGAGGAAATGGAGCGCGACCCGAACGTTTTCTGCCTCGGCGAGGACATCGGTGCTTACGGCGGTGCCTTCAAGGTCACGGAAGGATTACAGCAGCGCTTTGGGGAGCAGCGCGTCATCGACACGCCCATCTCCGAGATCGCCATAATTGGTGCTGCTGCCGGTGCAGCTCACATGGGAATGCGGCCTGTGTGCGAGATGCAATTCATCGATTTCATCTCGTGTGGATATGACATGCTGACGAACTACGTTGCGACAGCGAGGTATCGTGCGATGCTGCCGTGCCCGATGGTCGTGCGCGGCCCGAGCGGAGGCTACGTTCGCGGCGGACCATTCCATTCGCAGAACCCCGAGGCTGCGTTCCTGCACACTCCCGGGCTCAAGATGGTGTATCCCGCCACGGCCAGTGACGCTAAAGGGCTGCTCAAGGCCGCGATCCGCGATGATGATTGCGTTCTTTTTTTCGAGCACAAATACCTGTATCGCCGCATCAAGGAGACGATGCCGTCGGGTGATCACGTTGTGCCGATCGGGAAGGCAAGGACCGCTCGCGAAGGAAAGGACGTGTCGATCATCACGTACGCGGCGACTGTGTGGAAGTCGCTTGAAGCCGCGGAAGAGCTCGAGCGGGATGGCATTTCCGTGGAGGTCATTGACCTGCGGTCTCTGGCGCCACTCGACGACGAGGCGATCATCGCGACGGTGAAGAAGACGAACCGGGTCCTTGTCGTGCACGAAGATACGCGGACAGGGGGTGTGGCCGGAGAGATTACCGCCCGGATCAACGAGGTCGCGTTCGAGTGGCTCGATGCTCCGGTCCTACGCGTCACTACCGCCGACGTTCCACTTCCTTATTCTCCGCCGCTCGAGGACTACGTGCTGCCACAGACCGCCGACATTGTAAAGGCGGTTCGGCGGCTGGCTGCCTACTGATGGCCACACTTCCCGACGAGGAACGACGCGCCCGCTACATCGGGGTTGGATGTGTAACGACGGTGGCGGGGTTCTTCAGTGGGGGAATGGCGGGTGTGTTTGTGGGCAAGGTGGTTGGAAGCATTCGGGGATGCGAGCCTCCGGAGGGGCTTCCCGCATGCGATTGGCACGTGTATGCAGGTGTCGGTATGTTGATTGGTGTTCTGACGTTGCCTGTGCTGGCTCTGCGCCGGTTGCGGCAAGGTGACGTCGCGGCGGCGCGCGATTCGGATTGAGGAGATCACGGTGGCACCTGTAGACATCATCATGCCCCAGATGGGTGAGTCGATCGCCGAGGGGACACTTTCCAAATGGCTGAAGAAGGTTGGCGACGAGGTAAAGCGGGACGAGCCGATCTTCGAGATCTCCACTGATAAGGTGGATGCAGAGATTCCTTCTCCATCCGCGGGCGTGATCACCGAGATTATCGTCAGGGAAGGAGAAACGGTCGCGGTGCAGACTGTCGTTGCCCGGCTCGAGACGGACAAACAGCAGGCGGCTGCTGCTGCCGGGACCCTGGAGAAAGCGGCAGCACCAGGCGCTGGCACGGCTGCCGCAGTTTCCGCGACCGCTGCGTCGGCGAGTGGGGGGCCCCCCCCGAAGAGCGAATCTATGTCATCGGTTGCCGCTCCTCCGCACCCGTCTGGCTCAGGCACAACCTCTTCTCCGCGAAGCAACGGGAATTCATTCGAGGATCGAGTCCGGACGAAATCGTCGCCCCTCGTCCGGAAAATCGCAGCAGAGCACGGCCTCGACATCGCGGCGATGCAGGGCTCGGGGATCGCGGGGAGAGTGACCCGAAAGGACATCATGGGCTACATCGAATCAGGAGCCGCAACGCCAGCGGCCCGGCAGACTTCGATGCATGCCCCGGGCGGAACGCCGCAGGATGGAGCGCATGCACCCCTCCCGACGCCCTGGCCAGGCGACAGGGTCGAGCCCATGTCCAAGATGCGCGCCCTCATCAGCGACCACATGGTCCAGTCCCGCCGCACCTCGGCGCATGTGACATCGTTCATGGAGATCGACCTCACCCGCGTCGGGCGCATTCGCGCACGCAAGCGCGCAGAGTTCGAAGCAGCGACCGGCCAGAAGCTCACCTACCTCCCGTTCATCATCGCCAGTGTCGTGAAGGGGCTGCAGGCCTTTCCAATACTCAATTCCTCTGTCGCGGGGCGGGATATCATCTTCCGCAAGCCCATCAACATCGGAGTCGCCGTCGCCCTCGACTGGGGCCTCATCGTCCCGGTCATTCGCAATGCCGAAGACCTCTCCGTCCAGGGAATCACCCGCGCGCTGAACGACCTCGCCGCGAGAGCGAGGGGAAAGAAGCTTTCACCTGAAGAGGTGCAGGACGGGACGTTCACCATTACGAATCCAGGCGTGTTCGGCTCGCTCATGGGAACGCCGATCATCAACCAGCCGCAGGTCGCCATCATGGGTATCGGCGCGATCGAGAAGAGGCCAAAAGTGATCACAGGGGCCGACGGAGAAGACACGATTGCTATCAGAACCTGTGCGTACTTTTCCATCTCATTCGATCACCGCGTGATCGATGGCGCAGTAGCGGACGAATTCCTCGCGTTCGTCAAGAAGA
>DATAIM010000319.1:0-1571 GCA_036262655.1 Gemmatimonadaceae bacterium
AGAAGATTTCCCGCCAGTCAAAGCTTCTGGCCCTCAACGCCGCAATGGAAGCCGCCCGCGCAGGCGAACAGGGTGAAGGCTTCGGCGTCGTCGCCGATGAAGTTCGCCGGCTAGCCGCCGACTCCGCCGAAGCGGCACAGCGGACCGACCTCCTCGCGAGGGCGATGGCCGAGCGAGTGCACAGGTCGAAGGAATCGTCCGCGCGAACGTTGTCGACGCTCCAGACAGTAAACGACGCAACGCATCATGGCCGGCAATCGTTCCTTCAGGTCGAGCAGGGCGTTATCGAGGCGGAAAAATGGAGCAGTGCGATCGAGAGCGCGGTCGAGGAGTCAGGCCGGCTCGTCGTGGATATGACTCGCCGCCTCGATGCGCTTGCCTTGGGTACGCAGGGCTTTGCGTCAGCCGTCCATCAGGTTGCGGCAGCGAGTGACGAGCAGAGCGGCAACATCGACGAGATAGCCGCCGCCGCAAGCTCGCTGACCACCGCGGCGCGGAAGGTCGTTCAGATCGCGGGGACCTTCAAGCTTGGTGAAACCACGACGTGGGATGTCGCCCAGCCTGCATACACCGGAAGGTCCTAGCTCGTCGATTTTCCCGGATAGATCGGGTCCATCTGGAACTTCTCCGCTCCGTTTTCGGTGCAGATTGCGTAGCTTCCCGTATTGTAGAACGACACCCCGCCGTACCGGCCTTTCCTGTCGAGTGCATAGAAGCTCATATCGAAGTTGGGAAGCCCGCGCGAATTCAGCAGCCGCTTCTCCACGGTGTTTTTCACGATCCGTTTGCATGCATCAACCATTGCGTCCTTCGGATGCATCCCCCGCCGCATGTTCTCGACGATGACGAACGACGCGCAGCTGTAGAGATTCGACTCTCCACGTCCTGTAGAACCGGCTGCACCGACGTCATTGTCGACATACAGCCCCGCACCGAGAATCGGTGAGTCACCGACCCGGCCGGGAATCTTCCACGAGAGGCCGGCCGTGGTCGTCACTCCGCAGATCTCGCCTTTGGCGTTGATCGCCTCACAGTTGATGGTCCCGTACACGTGCTCAGGATGGATGAGCCCGTCTGCAACCATCTCGAGCCTGATGCGATGCTCCGCATCCGCGCGAGTTTTCGGGTCTAGGTAGTGAAGCGGATCGGTTCGACGCTTCCACTCGAGCCATTTCTTGCGCGAGTTCTCGGTGTTCAGGTCAGCTTCTATCGTGAAGCCCAGCTTGCGCGCGAAATCCTGCGCACCCTGCCCCACCAGAAGGTGATGGTCAGTCTGGTGGAGCACTTCCTTCGCAACGCTCGATGGAGTGCGCACACCCTCGAGTGCTGCAACGCCCCCCGCCCGCTTTTTCGGGCCGTGCATGCAGCACGAATCCAGCTGCACGACTCCATCCGCGTTCGGGAGCCCGCCGTAGCCAACGCTCTGATCAAGAGGGTCGAGCTCGACGATGTTGACGCCCGCAACTACCGCGTCGAGAACGTCGGTTCCGTCTGTTATCATCGAGAACGCCTTCTCGATCGCCGTCTGGCTTCCGCCATTCTTGTATTGATGGCCATTGCCGGACGCGATA
>DATAIM010000320.1:0-2364 GCA_036262655.1 Gemmatimonadaceae bacterium
ATCGATCACGAGCGTAGGCGCAACGGAGTGGAAGCTCTCGAACGGCGCCCGGGTGATTATCAAGCCGACGGACTTCAAGGACGACGAAGTTCTCTTCACGGCATACAGCCCGGGCGGAACGTCTCTCGCCGCAGATTCCGGATTCATGTCGGCGACGATGGCCTCACAGATCATGTCGCTCGGCGGACTCGGGCCATTCAACCGGATCGATCTCGGGAAGAAGCTCACCGGAAAGGCAGCGAGCGTATCGGCGAGTCTGACGGAGACGACAGAAGGACTCACCGGACGGAGCTCACCGAAGGACATCGAGACGATGTTCCAGCTCGCGTACCTGACCTTTACAGCGCCGCGGCTCGATACCGTCGTGTTCGCCACCTTCAAGGGGCAGGCAGCGCAGTTCCTCGCGAACAAAGGACTCGCTCCCGAGGGCGTATTCCAGGACACCGTACAGGTGACGATGACGCAGCATCACTTCCGCGGCCGGCCGCTTACAACGCAGACATTCGCCGAGGTCAATCCGGATAAGGCGTTCGCTTTCTACAAGGAGCGGTTCGCGAACGCTGGAGACTTCACGTTTGTGTTCGTTGGGAACGTCGATACGGTGGCGATCAAGCCGCTCGTGGAGACGTATCTCGCTTCACTCCCGAACACCGGCCGGATCGAGAAGGCACGGGACGCCGGGGTGAAGCCCCCGACAGGGGTAGTGCAGCGCACGGTGCGGAAGGGAACGGAGCCGAAGGCGAACACGATCTTCGCGTTCACCGGCCCCTGCACCTCTTCGCCTGAGACGCGTTTCATCATCCGCGCACTCACGACGCTCATGCAGACGCGTCTGAACGAAACGCTGCGTGAGAAGCTGGGCGGAACGTACAGTCCCGGCGTGGGCGGAACGTGCGCACGCGAGCCTCGCCAGCAATACACGATTCAGATCTCGTACGGATCGTCGCCTGAAAACGTCGAGCCTCTCACCAAGGCAGTATTCGCGGTGATCGACAGTCTCAAGACTCAGCCGCCGCCGGCAGCGGACGTCGAGAAGGTGAAGGAGGAGATCCTTCGGTCGCGCGAGGTGGATGTAAAAACGAACGCGTACTGGCTCAACAACATCGCCGCCCGCGATCAGGCCGGCGAAGATCTCGGCGGACTTGGTGCACCGTACGATGTGATGGTGAGACGCCTCACTCCGGCAATGATTCAGGAAGCAGCCAGGACGTACTTCAATCCAGCGAATTACGCGCGCTTCGTGCTGCTTCCCGAGGGGGGGCCGGCCACGAAGTAGCTGGATTGCTCAGCCAATCACCACGGGCGCGGGTACGAGCATTCATACGTACCCCGCCCGGATGTGCAGCGGCCATCTGACAAGACGTCGAGTGTCGGGTGGCCCCCAGTGCTCCCCCAGTGCAGCCTCCACAGCTGCAACGGGATCGCCTCCATGGGCCGCCGCATAATTCGCGGTCGCCGACCACGTGCGCATATACCCCGCAAGTTGATCGAGCGTCCAGCTGCACTCGAGAGTCATCGTCGGAGCAGGTACCTCCCGGAATGGGAACGGAATGTTCCCGTACCCGTCGAGGAGCATCGCGCGCTCGGGCATCCAGTAATTCTCGATCGTTCCGCGGTTATAGTCACGCACGATCGTGTCGAGCCTCTCCGAATCCAGTAGAGGGTCACCGTAACCCCATATTGCGATCGCGCCGCCGGCGTGTAGAACGCGTTTTGCCTCGCTGTAGAACATCTCCGCGTTCAGCCAATGGAGAGCCTGCGCAACCGTAACGAGATCGACCGCCCGGTCGTCGATGCCGCTGTCGTATGCTGTGGCGATCCGATACGAAACGCCGGGATGCTGCACGGCCGCTGCGATCTGTTTCTCGCTGGCATCGGTTGCTATGACGTTATCGAAGTGCGCGGCGAGTCCTGTCGCAGCCTGGCCGTTGCCCGTGGCGCAGTCCCACGCGAGACGATGACGCTCTACGAGTCCCGCAACCCACTCGAAGAGTGGAAGCGGGTACCGTGGTCTGTACTTCGAATAGAGGCCGGCGCGGCGCGAGAACAAATCCCTGAATTCGCTCACCGCCGGAATATGCAAACGTCCGCGGTGAGATGCCGGGGATAGCACCTCACCGCGAACATCTGCCACTGGGCTACATCTTCGGAAGCAGGACCTTGTCGATGACCTGGATCACTCCGTTCGACTGATAAACATCGTAGGTCGAGATCCGGGCGGTACCGCCGCTCTCGTCAGTGATGATGATGTTGCGCGCACCGTTCATCGACGCGACGAGCGTTCCGCCACTGGCTGTCTTGAGACTGACGCGTCCGTTGCCTTTCCTGATCATCTTCTCGAGCGCTGCGCCAGCGAGACGGCCG
>DATAIM010000321.1:0-12774 GCA_036262655.1 Gemmatimonadaceae bacterium
CAGAGCCATCACCAGCGACACAGCGCTCACTTTCGGCTGTGCCAGAATCTGGGGTAGTAACTGCACTGCTTTCGACACGTTGCGCACCGCGACTTCGTCCAGGAAGTCCGCCATCGTCTCGCCACGGCGCACCCCAACAACGGCACTCACGTCTGATTCGGTGATTTCCCGCCCATAGGCAAAGCTCGCGAGCTTGTCGAGCTCCGCAACCAGCTGGTGAAGATCGGTGCCTACGGCAGTCTGTAGCAGCTCGGTCGCCTGCGGCGTGATCTTCGTATGGAATTCAGTGGACGCGCAGTGGACGATCCATTTTGGTATTCGGTCTGGCGTCAGGAATGCGAATTCGAGAGGTGTCGCCACTCTGCTCAACCCCGCATCGGTCTTCCCGCCGTACGCTTCCACAAGCAGCACCAGCACATCCGGGTTGGGGTTCGCGAGATATCTGTCGAGGACCCTTCGCGCATCCTTTTTTAGTGCGCCAGCGTCCCTCAGTACCACGACGCGGCGGTCGGCCATCATTGGCAGCGCGGCGAGCACTGCATCGAGAGCCTTTGGATCCGTCTCCTGCGCGCGGAGGACGTCCATGTTGAAGTCACGCATTGCCGGCTCGATCGCCGCATGCGTCAGTTGCTTCACGGCATCTTCTTTCTGAAAATCATCTTCGCCGCAGACGTAGTATGCCCCGTCGAACGTTCCTCTCTTGAGGGTTTCGCGAAGAGTCTTGAGGGCATTGGCGGACACGCTCCTAATATAAATGTCCGCGAACAACTGACGGTGCTTGCTTGACTACCGGGCGGTAGAAGTCAGATCGATCGATGCAAAATGAATTGGAGTCTGCTCCGCGAATAGAGCCGCAGTCCAGATCGGCAGTCCCGCAGGAACCGACGCAACCATCTCTGGAGCCGGAGCAGCAATTGTTGCATCGGCTTCAGATGCGAGTGCCACAACTGGCGGAAGCGTTATGTCCTGAGGGTAGTCGACTTCACGGAGAGAAACTCCGATGTACCCGAGCATGACGACGCTGGTCGCGATCACACTGGTCGCCAGCTTCCGCGCACGGCCAGACTGGGTGGCTGTCGCATCAGCAAGCTTCACATCATCAAGCCTCTGCTGAAGACGAGCCGAAAAATCCGGCGATGGCTCGATCGTTGGAAGATTTCGGAACAGCATGAGAGAGCGCCGAACGATTGCGTCCTGACGTGAACAGCTCTCGCACTCAGTAAGATGCATCTGCATACCGACAAGTTCGATTCCGGCCAGCGTGTCGTCTACAAAGGCAAGGTGGTTTTCGCGAAAATCACGACAGTCCATGGGGGTGGCTTTTGAGGAACTTGCTTTGAGGGTTCGGATACCAGTACCCGAATCTGCGGTACTGGTTCCCGAACCCTCAACCCCCAAATCAGCTATTCCATATAAGGAGCGACAATCTCTGCAAACGAGTTCCGTGCCCTGTTCAGCCGTGATTTCACCGTGCCGAGATTGCAGTCCGTGATCTCCGCAATTTCTTCGTAGGATTTTCCCTCAAGCTCGCGGAGAATGAAGACGTTCCGATGGTGCTCGGGCAGTTTGGCGACCGACTCCTCCACTATCTCCCGGAGATGCCGCTTCCGGTACATATCGTCCGGTCGGGAGTTCGTGTCCTCGAACTGGAGCGGCCGATCATCATCCTGCCAGTTCTTCTGCACGGTCTGAAAGAGGACGAGAGGGTTCCTCGACCGGTTTCTCAGCTCGTTCTTGGCCAGATTTGACGCAATCGTATACGCCCACGTCGAGAACTTCTTGGAACGATCGAACCGGTGAAGGTGACGGTATACCCGGATGAAGACTTCCTGAACCAGGTCTTCCGCCTTCTCGCGATCACCAATCGTGCGATATATGAAGTTCAGAAGCCGGGTCTGATACCTCTCCACTAGCTCCGAAAATGCCCTCTCTTCACCCCCAAGAAACGCTGTGACGACGGCAGAATCATCCATCGCCTTCAGCTGCTCCCTGACATTCGCCCCCTGCAGTTGCACCGCGTGCTTACGAGCGATATTTGCCATTTGCTGCTACCCCCAAAAATGAGAATCTGACAAGGAAGGGAACTAAGGCCTGCCTCCTGAATTGAGATTCTTGACGAAGCGTGATATAGCAGGGCCCATGCCGACAATGGAACATGGATCAAACCCTTACATATCAACGACTTAGGCCGTTATGGCGCACCGGTATGTCCAGTTATGAACCATTTGATGTCCTATGGAGGGGACACCCTTGATAATGGTTCTACGTCTTTTGGACGCCTATCGGTTCTCTGGGGTTTACGGACGAGGGTCAGTCGTCCGATTTTATGCTCGCCGTATGAAGGCAGCAGCGAACATGAGGCCGACCATGGTTTTCCCATCCACTATCCGCCCCGCTGAAATCAGCGAGAGCGCTTCCGAGAGCGTGGTCGGATGGAGCTCGACAAATTCGTCCGCCTCGAGCTCGGCACTTCCTGCCGACAGCCCCGTTGCCGCAAAAAGGTGAATCCGCTCGTCGGTAAAGCCCGGGGTGGTATAAAAGGTCGTCATAGCGACGAGGTTTTCCGCCGAATACCCAGTTTCCTCTTTCAGCTCTCGTCGGGCGCATGCTTTCGGTGATTCACCTGCGTCGAGCCTGCCTGCGGGAATTTCGAAGAGATGACCTTGAGCTGCATACCGATACTGCCTGATCAGGACAACTCTGGGGTCCATGGATTGAGGGTCGTCCAGAAATGGAACAACCGCACTCGCACCGGAATGGCGTATCATCTCGAGCTCCCCCGTGGACCCATCCGGAAATCTCACCATGTCCACATCGAGGGAAACAACACGCCCGGTATAAACGCGGCGACTGGACACTCCACCCGTTCGCTCGGGCTTCACGTTCCTATGCACCCCCACTCGGGCATTGATTAATCGTCCACCGCCTCTTGCACTGACAGTGCACCCAGACCGAGCGCCTCCAGCGGCTCCCGTATGGCCTCCGGATTTCCGACGACGAGCACCTGGAGCTCCTCTGGCTTTACATACTTTCTGGCCGCATTCAGAACATGCCGGGTGGTTACCGACGCGATGTTGTCTCTATAGGTGTCATAGTAGTCCTCGGGAAGTCCGAACGTCGCGAGGTTCGCCAGTGCGGAGGCTATCGCTGCCGTCGTTTCATACCGTATCGGGAACACGCCCTCGAGGTAGCTCGTGGCCAGCGTCAGCTCATCCTCGCCAATTTCTTCCTCGCGCATGCGATCGATTTCTTTCAGCGTTTCGGTTATCGCAGCGGCGGTAACCTCCGTTTGCACAGCGGTTGAAATCACGAAAGGGCCGGATTGACGCCTCCAGTCGAAGTACGAGCTGGCACCGTACGTATAGCCATGTGCCTCACGCAAATTCAGGTTGATGCGCGAGGAGAAAAGGCCGCCCAGTACGGCGTTCATGACGACGATACGGAAATAATCCGGGTGGGAGCGCGGAATTCCCACATGGCCAATACGAAGCTCCGCTTGTGCGGCATCTGGCTTCGCCACGATCCGGGCAGCACGGGAAGTTCGTGCAGGCGAGTCGGCATTTACCGGAGATGCGGCACGCTCTCCTCTCCACGAGCCGAATGTTGACTGAGCCAGCGCGATCCCCTCTTCCGGAGTGATGTCACCGGCCATGATCAGTGTCGTCGCGGGTGGCACGTAGTTACGTCGGTAATACGCCTCGATATCGTCACGGCGGATCGCGGATACTGACTTCGAGCTGCCGCTCATTGGAGACGCAAAACGAGCCTTTTCAGCGTACACGAATTTCGCGAAGGATTCATCCGCGAGCCCGCGCGGCTCGTCCAGAATCTGCATTCGCTCCGCGAGACGCTCTGCTTTCAGCCGCTCGATGTCCTTTTCATTGAGCAAAGGCGACATGATTACCTCACCCAAAATCTCGAATGCCTCGGCAAGGTTAGTCTTTAGAACGGTCATACTCGCGACAGTGCTGTCCCAGTCAGCTCCTGCTTCGAGCGATGTCCCGAGCTTTTCGAGGTCCAGCGCGAGCTCGAGCCCGTCACGCGACATCGTGCCTTCTCTCAACGCCTGCGCGGTCAGTTCGGCCGTGCCCTCCTTACCGCTGTCGTCACCGAGTGCGGTTGCTTCGATCACCGCTACTACGGTCACTATCGGTAGCTTTGCCGCGGTTGCGACAATGACGTTGAGACCGTTCTCCAGCCTGTCGCGAACGAAGCCCGGAAAGTGGTAATCCCGGGCTGGTCCTGCTTCCGGCCGCGTTGCGACTGTCATGACGCCACTGCTGTCGCGAGCTCTGAATTATCAACTACCTTGCTGCTATCGGGCCGGGGGATATACAGGAGCTTGGCTCTGTTGTCTCGGCCGAGACGCTCGCGTGCAAAAGTGTTGACACGGTCGGAGGTGACGGATTGATATTTTTCGGCCTGTCTGTTTATGAGGGTTGGATCTCCAAGCAGTGTTGCAAACATCGACAGCCGATCTGCACGCTCACTGGCTGATTGCAAAGCTGTGATCATGTCGGTCTGAATCAGTGCAACAGCTCGCTCGACCTCCTCGGTCTTCACACCGTCTTTTACGATTTTGTCGATCTGCCGCTCGACTTCACGTTCGAGCTGTTGGGCAGACGTTTCTGGCCGGGCAGTCACATCGACGATCAATAGATCGCTTCCTTTGGCCAGGTCGAATGTAAACGCCGACGCATCAGCGGCTACCTGTCTCTCCCTGACCAGTGCGCGGTAAAGCCTGCTGCCGCGGCGCATTCCCAGGATCGCAGCGGTGACACTGGCCGTGTAATAGCCTTCGCTTCCGAATACCGGAGACCGGAACGCCATATAGAGACGCGGAAGGCTGATGTCGTCTTCTACTACCTGGCGGAGTGCTTCTCCAAACTTTGGCGGCAGCTCCAGCTTGCCGAGCGGCGGTTTTCCTTTTCCCCTGGGAATCGGATCGAAGAACTTGCTGACGAGCTCTCGTGCCTCCGCAGGATCGAAATCACCTGCAATCGAGAGGACCGCGTTGTCCGGGGTGTAGTATGTCCGGAAAAATTGTTCGACATCTTCGAGAGAGGCCTCGGACAGATCCTCCATCGAGCCAATCAGCGAGTGATGGAACGGATGCCACTCCGGGAACGCCAGCTGGGGGAGTTTCTCCCACCACGTTCCATAAGGCTGGTTATCCACCGACCAGCGACGTTCATTTTTTACGACGTCTCGCTGGGTATCGAGCTTCTTCTGTGTCATCGCGGGAAGCAGAGCTCCCATCCTGTCCGCTTCGAGCCATAGCGCGAGTGCGAGCTGATTCGATGGAACAGTTTCGAAGTAATTTGTGCGCTCGAGCCAGGTGCTTCCGTTCAACGTGCCTCCTGCACGTTGAACGAGCTCGAAATGTTCGTTCGCCTCTACATGCTCCGACCCCTGAAACAGCATATGCTCGAACAGGTGTGCAAACCCGGTTCTGCCAGGACGCTCGTTCGCAGATCCAACGTGGTACCAGAGGTTCACCGCGACGATCGGTGCCGTGTTGTCGCGGGAAAGGGTTATCCTCAGACCGTTATCCAGATGGAATGTCTCGATCGGTATTTGCATGACTCTGTGTTGGAATTGTTGCTTGAGTCAGAGTAACCCAATGCGTTCATGGTCTCAATTGCCCGTCACCGCCTGATGATCAGCGTTGCAATCGCAGGCGGTACAGTGTTCGGCCTGTTAGTTCTTTTCTTGAGCGGCGTCTGGCTCCTGCAGGAAAAGATCGCTTTCCAGCCGGAGCGCGGACCATATCCGTTGGACGCCGGGATTCCTCGGGTCGAATACGTTGCTTCCGACGGCCAGAAGCTGTTCGCCTACATCGTTAGGAACGCGGAAAGCTCCGGTGGACTCCTGATTGCGTTCCACGGCAACGCAGACCTTGCCATTCGACAGGTTGAGTGGGCTACCGAAGTCACCACGCGTACGGGCGTCGCTGTGATGCTCCCTGAATATCGGGGGTACATGGGCCTTCCAGGAAAGCCTACGTACGAGGGTTCCCGCCACGATGCCGAGGCAGCGTACCGGTACGCGATCGATAGCCTTCGTTTCTCACCCGCCAGAATCGCTTTTTTTGGGCATTCCCTGGGCACAGCGATAGCCGCCGAGCTTGCGGAACGTCATGAGCCCGCTGCTCTCATTCTGCAGTCTCCATTTACATCCGCTCGGGAAATGTTTGCAATCGTGATTGGGCACACGCCAGCCGAGTTCACATGGAATACCGTTGCGCGCCTGCATTTTGATACCAGAGCAAAGGTTGCATCACTCGACGCACCTGTTTCAGTCGCGCATGGAGACACTGACAGGATCATTCCTTCACGAATGGGCCAGAGCGTTTTCGATGCCGCCAGAGTAACGGGGGAATGGCTTCTCGTCCCTGGCGCATCACATAACGACGTAGAGCAGAGAGGGGGGGAACGGTATTGGAGATGGCTTGTCAGCGCACTCGCGCCGTTATCAGCCACAAGATCCGGTGAGACACGCTAGAAAGGCCCGAAACGTCTGCTCCGGGCCCTTCCAGTTCTCGGCTCTTTGGTTTTTTTTACGGCGTGATAGGCTGGCCGAAGAAGTCGCGGATCTGTATCGGCCCCGCGTTCACCGCCTTGAGTCCGGATTCGATGCTCTTCCTGTCCCCAACGATCACGATTGCAAGATTTGCTGGGTCGATATACTGACGTGCAACCCGCTGCACATCGGCCTGCGTGATGTTTTCAATGTTCGACACATAGCTGTTGTAGTAGTCGAGTGGCAGTCCGTACAAAGCCACTGGTACGAGCTGATTCGCAATCTGCTGAGTGGATTCGAAATCGCCCGGCATTCCGAGCTGGAGATATCTCTTGGCCTTCCTCAGCTCAGCCGAGGGGACTGTGTCCCTGATTGCATTGAGCTCCTTCATGAACTCGACGAGCCCCGAGTCGGTCTTAGCCGCCACTACCTCGGCTGAAGCTGTAAAAGGTCCAGCGGACTGCCGCATGTCGAATCTCGATCGCGCGCCGTACGTATAACCATGCGTCTCACGAAGGTTCTGCATGAGCCTGCTCGTGAACGACCCTCCGAGGATGGTATTCATTACCGCCAGCGCGAAATAGTCTTTCGTGGACCGGGGAACTCCAATTGAGCCAATTCGGAAGGAGGACTGCGCGGCTCCTGGCTTGTCTATCAGATAGACAGTGGTCGCAGCGGCTTTGGGTGCTGAGTCAAACGTCAATGGTGAGACATTTCCGCGCTGCCACGAGCTGAACAGGGAAGCAATTTTACTTTCGATCCTGGCGGGCGTCACATCACCGACGATGATCAGCGTCGAATTGTTCGGCAGAAAATTCGCGCGATAAAAGGACTGGAGGTCCGCTGTCGTCATTGCCGAAACGGAGGCTTCATTCCCCAGCAGGTTGTGACCGTACGGGTGCTGCCGGCCGTAAAGCACCGCGGCATATGCCTGGTCCGCGATGGCGGTTGGCCGGTCCTTCAGCTGAACCAGACTGGTAAGCCGGTTCTTTTTGACGCGCTCGAAGTCCTCAGCCGGGAAAGACGGGCGAAGCGCTACGTCGGCGAACAGTGCGAGTGCACTGTCCAGCTGCGACGTCGGGGTGTGAAGGCTGACGGTCGTAGCATCCCAGTTACTGCTCGCGGTCAGGCCGATTCCAAGGAACGCAATCTGATCGGAAATCTGGAGGCTGTTGCGAGAGGTGGTTCCTTCGGTGAGGATCGCAGCCGTCAGATTGGCGACACCACCTTTCGACGCCGGGTCCACTGTTCCGCCGCTTCCGACCACCAGAACAAAATCTGCGAGAGGAAGCTCGTGCTGTTCGACGATCATGAGCTTCAGGCCGTTCGGCAGCTGGCGAGTCACAACCGGTGGGAGCGAAACCTTGGGCGGAGGCCCGAGCGCCGGCACCTTGCTCCGGTCAAGTGTTGCCTGGGCTTCACCCAGCACGGGGATGAGAAGGGCGACCATCCCGGCCCGGAATTGCTGGATGTGTTGAAGTTTCATTGGGCACCTCTGCTTGCTGCTGTAAGCATCATCTCGCGTTTACCCTCTGGCACGATGGTCAGCACGACGCGCGGTCGCCCGAGATATGTCTTGGCAACCCGCTGGACATCGGCCGCCGTGACACGGTCGTATCGCGCGGCATCCTGCTGCACGTAGTCAGGATTTCCAGCCATGTAATTGTAAGTGTTGAGTGTTTCCGATTTGCCCAATACTCCGGAAAGGCGATTGAGAAAGCTCGACCTGAAGGAATTCTGAACGCGCTTCAGCTCACGATCCGTAATCGGTTCGTTCATGATTTTCTGGAGTTCTTCATTTAGCACCTTGTCGATCACGGCCGGGCTTTGGCCAGGCTTGGGGGTGATGTCGATTTCGAAGCGCCCGGCCAGTTTGCTGGACTGCTGTGAGGCGAAAACGTTCTGAGCCACCTGCATGTCATAGACAAGTCTCTTATAGAGACGCGAGTTCTTGCCGCTCGCCAGCACTGACGCGAGTACATCGAGGGCAGCGTCATCGGCATCGAAGATTTTCACTGTTGGCCAGTCGTAAAACGCCCTGGGAAGCTGAACCTTGTCCTCGAGCACCATGAAGGTGTCTTTGGCCAGTCGAACGGGGGCGACTCTGGGGCGCGCAGGAAGCGCCGGACCACGGGGTATGTCACCGAAATACAGCCTCACGAGGCGTTTTGCTTCCGCCGGCTCAAAGTCCCCGGCGATCACGAGCGTAGCGTTATTCGGCGCGTAGTACGTGCGGAAGAAGTTGCTGACATCCTCGACCGATGCGGCGCCGAGATCCGCCATGGATCCAATCACAGACCATGAATACGGATGTCCTTTCGGATAAAGGGCGGCGAGAATCATCTCGTCCCCACGGCCGTAGGGAACATTGTCCACTCTCTCGCGGCGCTCGTTTTTTACCACTTCACGCTGAAGGTCGAGCTTGGCCTTATCCATGGTCGGAAGGAGAAACCCCATCCGGTCGGCATCGAGCCACAATGCCAGCGGCAGTGCGTTTGAAGGCAGATTCTCGTAGTAGTTGGTGCGATCTTCCGTCGTCGAGCCGTTGTTGTCCGCGCCCGCGGCTTCCAGCTCCTTGTCGAACATCCCGACAGGAACGTGCTGGGAGCCCATGAACATGATGTGCTCGAACAGGTGGGCGAAGCCGGTGCGGCCGGGTTTCTCATCACCCGATCCCACCTTGTACCACGTATTGACGGTCACGATCGGGGTCGAATGATCCTCGTGAAGGATCACCTCCAGGCCGTTTGGAAGGGTGTATTTCTCGAATTTGATCCGAGGCACGGCTTGCGCGCCGAGCGTGGCTGCCGAGACCGTTGCTAATAAGTAACTGATCGCTACTAATGTGTGCCGCTTCACTTTTTCCTCTCGAATAAAAATGCCAGTGGGGCCTTTATCGATTCGCCGACAATGTACCTCCATCGCTTCTCGCGGTTCGGCGATATCGGACTCGTCCTGGTGGGTGACGTGTACGTCGTAAGCCCGAACCGCCTTCCTATAATGGACAGTCTTAGCATGTGAAAAGGATCGCTGACCAGAATCGCGGATGAGATACCCCGGGCTCCGAGAATGTCGACGACGGCAAGCATCGATTCCCGGGTCGTTCTTCCCTTGTCCTCGAGGAGAATGACCGTATCGGGTACCCCGAGCTTCCTGGCGTAGGTCCGTCCCACCGCTGCTTCGGTCGTCGTATCACCGTAGCCCTGCCCACCGGTAAAAACGAGCACCCTGCCCATGCCCCGGTTCCATAAGTCGATCCCATGGTCCAGACGTGCGCGGAGAACCGGTGACGGCCTGCCGTCGTACTGCGCAGCACCAAGGACCACGATGGAGCCTGCCGGACGCGCCTGATCCATGGAGCTCCACACGACGACGGCAGCCATCCACCCCGCCCATAGAACGAGAACACCGAGGAAGGCGCTTGCAATGATTCTACCAATTGCCTTCAAAGCCCGGCGCATTCCTGAAAATACTTAGAACGAAACCCGGCTGTGGGGTTCAGGACAGTTGACTGAATATCCCTTCGCAGCAAGCGCTGTCCTGTACTCATCCTGAACATCGCGCTCGCCGTGAACCAGCCATACAGGGCCGAGCTTCGGCGATGTTCCCTTCACCGCGTCGATCCACGCAGTGAGCTCCGTGCGATCAGCGTGGGCGCTGTATCCATTTATCACTTCTACCTGCGCACGTAGCGGAATTTCATCTCCGAATATCTTGAGCATCGGCTGCCTCTCGACAATACGACGACCAAGCGTATGCTCCGCCTGAAAGCCCACGATCAGGATCGTGTTTCGCGGGTCGCCCGCGCCGTTAGCCAGATGGTGAAGAATCCGCCCCGCTTCAACCATTCCTGACGCTGCAATTACGATCATCGGGCCTTTTGCCGCATTGATCGCTTTCGACTCCTCGACGTCCCGGGTGTAGTGAAGAAGGGGAAAATCGAACAGCTCCTTCACCCGCTTTACCATGTCTTCGGATCGATCGAACGTCTCGGGATGCAGCTGGAAGACAGTCGTCGTATCGATCGCCAGTGGACTGTCGACGTAAACGGGGATCGACGGAATTGCGCCTTCGCGCAGCAGGGAATGGAGACTGTAGAGCATTTCCTGTGTTCTGCCTACCGCGAAAGCAGGTATCAGTATCCGCCCGCCTCGTGCTGCTGTTGTCCGAACTACAGCCGCCAGGTGCGCCCGCGCTCCATCAACCGATTCATGATCCCGGTTGCCATAGGTCGATTCCATGATGACTGCATCCGCATCGGGAGGCGGGACCGGATCCCGGATAATCGCCAGTCCCGATCGTCCGATGTCACCAGAGAACACCAGCCGTTTTGTGACCGCTCCCTCCGTGCAGTCGAGAACCACGGACGCTGACCCAAGTATGTGGCCTGCATCAACATAGGTACCCGTGACTCCCGGTACGACATCGAAGGGCTTGTTGTAAGGAACGCCGACCATCAATTCCATGGTTCGAACAGCGTGCCTGATCCCGTAAAGCGGCTCGACAAACTCCTTTTTTCTCTTCGCCAGGAATTCTGCGTCTTTTTCCTGAATATGCGCGGAGTCATTGAGCATCACCGCGCAGAGGTCCCGGGTAGCGGAGGTCGCCCAGATGGTTTTTGTATAACCGTTCGCCACCAGGAAGGGCAGCCTTCCCGAGTGATCTATGTGAGCATGAGAAAGAACCACCGCATCGAGCTGCTCGACCGGAACTGGAAGTGTCCTGTTTTTATCGGCTGATTCACTGCGCTTCCCCTGGAACATTCCGCAATCCAGAGCAACGGTATGTCCGTTGACATGCAGGAGATGGCATGACCCGGTTACTTCTCGAGCCGCACCCGCAAAGGTGATTTCCAATTGGCCTCAGGTTTCGGCGACGGCGCTTCGTGCAAAAAGGATTGTCAGGCGCAGATCATCCTGAGACATCAGGGCAGGTTCCCAGCCACCGCGGCTTCGCTCGTTGAGAAGGTCGGTGAGCGTATCCTCGTCCTCCCGCGTATGCCTCGTCAATTTGACTACCACAGCCTGGTATTCTTTCATGCAGCCCTGAAACGAAGATATGTTTGAAGGAAATCGTATCTTCAGACGGTAATTACAGCGTCATCTACTGAGTGAAACGCAGATAATGATCGAACAGACTGCAGAATTTCCGACGCTCACAATTATCCGGCATCCTCTCGTTCAGCACAAGCTGACGATTCTGCGGGACCGAGACACGCCAACCAAGATTTTCAAGGAACTTGTAGACGAGATCGCGATGCTCATGGCTTATGAGGCCACCATTGATCTCTCTGTCGCACCTCTGGACGTCCAAACTCCTCTGGAACCCGCAATCGGGCGACATATCAGCGGGAAAAAGCTCACCCTCGTCCCGATACTCCGCGCAGGCCTCGGTATGGTGGAAGGAATTCTTCGGCTCGTTCCTGCGGCACGCGTCGGCCACATCGGTTTATACCGGGATCACGACACTCTTCAGCCGGTAGACTACTATTTCAAGATTCCCGGGGATGTGGCGGAAAGAGACTTCTTCGTCCTCGACCCGATGCTCGCTACAGGCGGAAGTGCCGCAGCAGCGGTCGATTCACTCAAGCGCGCTGGAGCAACTCGAATTCGCTTCCTCTGCCTGGTCGCCGCGCCGGAGGGTGTGAGGCGCCTTGCTGCGTCTCACCCGGATGTTCAGATCTACTGCGCAGCGCTCGATCGAGAGCTCAACGCACAAGGATACATTCTACCTGGCCTAGGTGATGCCGGCGACCGGTTGTTTGGCACACGGTAGAGAAAGCTCGCACGAGATATTGCTCTCGAACTGACTACTCGAACTGACTACCCGAACCACTCCTGAGGGTCCAGCCTCTGCTGCTCCGCCGCTGCGACCACCCACTGCTGTGTATCGTCGTCAGTCACTTCATCAGCTACGCGATCGAACCACTCACCGGCCTGGCGAAGATCTCCGATTCGCCTCCATAGCTCGCCGACGAGATAGGTCAGGACAGCACGCTCCTCCGCGGGGATTCCGTCATACTTGCCCAGCGCTTTCTCGAACATCCAGGCCGCATGACGGCGGAAATATCGTTCTGCCTCGGTGTCCCCTTCATCGACGCAGCACCAGGCGGCACGCAGCAGCAGGTCTGCAATGTTTCGCTCTTCGACTCCCTGCCACTCGGCAACTTTAGCCGCAGCTTCATATTTTCCCGATCCGGTCGAGGCAAGGGCAGCACAGGGGGTGAGTTCGTTGAAAACGTGTTCCTTGAGA
>DATAIM010000322.1:0-5495 GCA_036262655.1 Gemmatimonadaceae bacterium
GACGTCTGTGGGTTGACGGCCTCGAGCAGGCCGGAGCGCTGAGTGTGTAAAGAGTTACTTCCCCGAGGGTGGGCTCAGGTATTTCATCGCCGTCGCGGTCACATCATCGACGAGACGCTCGAAATCGGTGTCGGACCACCCTGCGCACACATGCCTGAGCCGGGCCGCAACATCCTCACGAAGAGCTTCCCGCGTTCGTTCTGCGGGAGTGCCAACCGGGACGCCAAAGGGAGGAGTTGCCATGGGACCCCATATACAACTTCGTGTCGCAACCGGCAAGTCATCTTTTCCAGCATTGTCTTTGACCACCTGAAACTGCACGCGGGCCGCTGAGTTCCCCCCCCGGCGTGGCACCCGCTTTGCCTCTTCCAGTCAGTGACCCAATAGGAACGGAGAGGCTGATTATGGAAATGGAAACCCTGAAAGACCTGTACGTTGAGGAGCTCAAGGACCTCTGGAGCGCGGAGAAGCAGATCATCAAGGGCCTCGCGAAAATGACGAAGGCCGCGTCGCATCCAGAGCTGAAGCAGGCTTTCGAGCGACACGCCCAGATCACGGAGAAACACGTCGAGAGGCTCGAGCGCATCTGCGCCGATCTGGAAGTGAGTCCGCGCGGAAAGAAATGCGTCGGAATGGAAGGACTCATCGAAGAAGCGAGTGAGCTGATCAAGGAAAAGCCCGAACCCGACGTTCTCGATGCGGGGCTAATCGCGGCCGCGCAGCATGTCGAGCACTACGAGATGGCCGGTTACGGCTGCGTCCGCACGTACGCCAGGCAGCTCGGATTCGCCGATCAGGCCGACCTGCTTCAGACAACTCTGGATGAAGAAGGAAACACGGACAAGCTTCTGACGGAGATCGCCGAGCGGTCGATCAACCTCGACGCCGAAATCGCCGATTAGCGCAGGCTGAAAGCTCTCCAGTTGCCGAGCCTCACGATCTGGATCAGGGAGCCAGCGTGAGGCTCGACGCGTTTTCAATCCCGACAGAGAGGATGCAATGGCCAGGTGCGAAGTGTGCGGCAACAGCTATGACAAATCGTTCACCGTGACGATGAAGGGCGAGACTCACACATTCGATTCCTTCGAGTGCGCGATTCACGCCCTCGCGCCATCCTGCTCGCACTGTGGTTGCCGGATCATCGGTCACGGCGTCGAAGCTCAGGGGACGTTCTACTGCTGCGCGTCATGCGCGGAGATGGCCGGGGTCAAAGGGCTCGAAGACCGGGTTTGAGAGGCAGGGGGCCCTGCAGGGCCTGTTATATTTGAGTCATGAACATCGAGATAAAGAACGAGGAAACATCGGGCGTCGACCGGCACGTCCAGGTCTCCGTTCCAGTTGAATCCGTAAAGGACGCCGAGGACAGGGCGGCCCGCCGCTACGCCTCATCCGTCAGGCTGCCGGGCTTTCGGCCGGGCAAGGCGCCGCCCCAGATGGTCCGGAAAAAATTCGCCGATGCGATCCGGCAGGAAGCCCTCGAGGCCATCGTCCGCGACGCTTACAAGGAAGTCGTGGAAAAGCAGGACCTGAAGGTTGCCTCACAGCCCCACGTCCACGATCTCAAGTTCGAGGAAGGCAAGCCGCTGACATTCGAGATTCACTTCGAGCTTCGCCCCACAGTCGACCTTGCCCGGACTTCGGGATTCCGCGTAACGCGCCGCAATCCCGTAATCACCGACGACAACGTCCGGGACCAGATCGAGTCCATCCGAGATCAATACGCCGCCTGGGCCCCGGTAGACGGCAAACCGCTGCCGGGCGACATGGTCAACGTCGAGGTATCGACCGGAGGCGGGTCCGGCGAAACGCGCTCCTACCCGATCGTCATTGGCGCAGGCCAGGCGATTCCCGGAATCGAGGAGCTCATCATGGAAGCTTCGCCGGGCGAGACCGTCGAGCGACCGGTTAAATGGCCGGATGACTTTCCCGATGAGACCCAGCGTGGCCAGACCAAGACTGTGCGCGTGAGGCTTCAGGACGTAAAGCGGAAATCCGCTCCCGAGCTGGATGACGCATTCGCCCGCGAGACCGGCGACTTTGACTCGCTCGAGGCGCTCAGGACGACCGTTCGCGCGGACCTCGCCGAGCATGCGCGCCGCGATGCTGACGCCGAGGTGCGGCAGAAGCTGATCGACGAGATTATCGGTGCAAACCCGTTCGAGGTCCCGAAAAGCTGGGTTCAGCAGTTCGCCCGGAATTACGCAGAGGCGTACCAGATTCCCGAGGAGGACCATGAGCGCTTTTCAACGGAGTTCCGCGCCATGGCAGAGAGGCAGATCCGGCGCGATCTAGTGATCGAGACTCTCGCCGAGCGCGAAGGGCTGGCCGCAACGGAAAAGGATATTGACGACCGGATTACGGAGCAGGCGGAGAAGCGCGGAGTTAACCCCGGTCAGCTTTACGCCCAGCTCGAGAAAAGCGGTCGTTTGAAGGAAATCGAGCGAAGCCTGACCGAAGACAAGGTTTTCCAGTGGTTGCTGGAAAAGAATGAAGTCCAAACCGAGAGCTGAGACACAACAAATGCCGACTCTTTACACCCCTTACGTCATCGAGCGATCGAGCCGCGGCGAGCGGACCTACGATGTCTTTTCCCGGCTCCTCATGGACCGCATCATCTTCCTCGGCACGCCGATTAATGATGACGTGGCGAATGTAGTGATTGCGCAGCTGCTGTTCCTCGAGGCAGATAATCCAGAGCGCGACATCCACATCTACATCAACTCGCCCGGCGGCAGCGTCTCGGCGGGAATGGCGATCTATGACACTATGCAATTCCTCAAATCGCCGGTGAACACGAACTGCATGGGCCTGGCGGCGAGCATGGGGTCTTTTCTGCTTGCGGCGGGCAGGCCCGGAAAGCGGTCAGCCCTTCCGCACAGCCGCATCATGATCCATCAGCCGAGTGGCGGGACGCAGGGCACGGCGGCGGACATCGAGATTCAGGCGCGGGAGATCCTTTACCTTCGCTCCAAGATGAATGAGCTCATGGGCAAGCACACGGGACGTCCGGTCGAGCAGATCGAGCGTGACATGGATCGCGACCGGTTCATGTCGGCAGACGAGGCAAAAGCGTATGGAATCATCGATAATGTGATCTCGTATCGGGGTCAGATGGAGGAGGCGCTCTCCAAGAAGTAGCCATCCCGATTCATGCTTGACCGTATCTTGACCCGCTGTTAGTTGTTCAGTAGCGCCTTTGCGTCTCCAGCACCCTCTTAGCCTATGTCGCAGGACAAACACCTCCGCTGCTCTTTCTGCGGTAAATCGAAGGACTCGGTTCGGAAGTTCATCTCCGGACCATCCGTTTACATCTGCAATGAATGCATTGCCCTGTGCAATGAGATTCTTGCCGAGGATGAAGAGCGGGAGGTATCGGAGGCGATCACCCAGGTTCCATCGCCGCAGGAGATCAAGGACGTCCTCGACCAGTACGTCATCGGTCAGGAGCAGGCCAAAAAGGCCCTTTCAGTATCTGTTTACAATCATTACAAGCGAATCAACTCCACGTCCCTCAAGGACGACGATGTCGAGCTCGACAAGTCGAACATCCTCCTCATCGGGCCCACAGGAGTAGGCAAAACGCTCCTGGCGCGCACGCTGGCCCGTATTCTCGACGTGCCGTTCACAATCGCTGATGCGACCACGCTGACCGAAGCGGGATATGTAGGCGAAGACGTCGAGAACATTCTGGTTCGCCTCCTCCAGGCAGGCGATTTCAACATCGCCGAGTGCGAGCGGGGAATCGTATACATCGACGAGATCGACAAGATCGCGCGGAAGTCGGAGAACCCGAGTATCACGCGCGATGTTTCTGGAGAGGGCGTGCAGCAGGCGCTTCTAAAGATCATCGAGGGCACCGTCGCATCGGTGCCCCCGCAAGGTGGGCGCAAGCATCCGCAGCAGGAGTACATCCAGCTCAATACCAAGGACATTCTCTTCATTTGCGGCGGTGCGTTCGACGGGCTCGAGAAGATCATCGAGGCGAGGACCGGACGCCGGCAGATCGGCTACAACAACCTCACGGGCAACAAGAAGGACCAGGCCGCTGCGGTGACGCAGATCTTCGCCGAAGTAGAGCCAGACGATCTGCTTCGCTATGGAATGATTCCCGAGCTGGTCGGGCGCCTCCCGGTGACGGTCGCCCTCGAGGCGCTGGACGAGAAGTCGCTCGTCCGGATTCTGAAGGAGCCGAAGAACGCGCTCACCAAGCAGTACACGAAGCTCTTCGGCCTGGAAGAGGTGAAGATCACCTTCGACGAGGGGGCCCTCGCGGCAATCGCGCAGAAGGCTCTCAAGCGCGGAACCGGCGCGCGCGGTCTTCGCGCGATCCTCGAGGAGGTGCTGATGGAGGTGATGTTCGACCTCCCGAGCCGCGAAGACGTGGTCGAGGTGAAGGTGACGGAGTCGTGCATCACGAACGGAACGCAGCCACTGCTCGAGATCTCGCCACTCCGCCGCAAGAAGGAAGCGTAAACATCGTTGTCCGCTGGAGCTCATTGCTGCCCGTTGCTTTCATCGGAGAGTGGCGGGCGGCTCGTTTTTATTCAGTGGCTAGTGCTCACAGGTAATCAGCCGTGACCCAGGAATTCACACGCGACGGCGAGAAAGTGCAGGCTCAGGCCCGCATTCCAGTCTTGCCGCTGCGCGATGTCGTCATTTTCCCTTACGTCGTCATTCCACTGCTGGTTGGACGGCAGCCTTCACTTGCGGCGATCGACGCAGCTGTCGAAACGGACAAGCTCATTCTTCTCGTCGCCCAGAAGGAGGGAGAGACACAGGAGCCGGGCGCTGCCGACCTTCACCGCACCGGCGTGCTCGGCCGCGTTCTCCAGGTTGCGCGCCTGCCTAACGGAAGCACGCGCGTGCTCGTCGAAGGTTTCGCCCGCGCGCGCGTTACACGGTACGTGTCCGGCGGACCCTTCATGCGGGCCGTTGCATCCCCGCTAGACTGGGCCGAGTCCGGCTCCGAGGCCGAGACCAGAGCGCTGGCGAACCGCGTTCTGGCGCTGTTCGAGGAGTACGTCGCGCTTCATCGCAGAATTCCGCCGGAAGTCGTTGGACTCATTCAGAGCACCGAGAGTGAGGAGCGGCAGGCATGGGGTGTCGCTGCTCATATGGCGGTCAAGTTCGACCAGCGGCAAAAGCTTCTCGAAGCTCGCACACTAAAGGATCTTCTCGAGTCTCTGTCGCGGATGATCGGCAGCGAGAGCGAGCTGCTGCGTCTCGAGCGAAAGATCGACGACGACGTACGCGGTGCGCTCTTTCAGAATCAGCGTGAGTTCTATCTCCAGGAGCAGCTGCGCGCAATTCACAAGGAGCTCGGCGAAGACGACGGCGACGACTTCGGCGATCTCGAGACAATGGTTACCAGGAAGGCGCTCCCTGAGGCCGTGAAGACGCGGGTCTTTCGCGAGCTGAGGAAGCTTCGCCGGATGTCTCCGATGTCCCCGGAATTCACCGTCTCGCGAAATTTCGTCGACTGGATCGTGGCTCTC
>DATAIM010000323.1:0-9514 GCA_036262655.1 Gemmatimonadaceae bacterium
GAGAGCATCCCATTCGCGGCAACGTCTCGCACGGGGACGGTGTTTTCAAGTCGACTGACGCCGGAAAAAGCTGGACCTACGTGGGACTCGGCGACACCCGGCAGATAGGCCGCATACGCGTGCATCCGAAGAACCCGGAGATAGTGTACGTCGCCGCGCTCGGTCATGTGTGGGGACCGAACACCGAGCGTGGCGTTTTCAAATCCGAGAACGGCGGAAAGAGCTGGCGCCGTGTGCTCTTCCAGAGCGATTCAGCCGGTGCGATCGACCTGGCGATGGACGCAACTGATCCGAATACCCTGTATGCGTCGTTCTGGCATGCCTATCGGCAACCGTGGAAGCTCGTCTCCGGCGGTTCCGGCAGCGGAATCTTCAAGTCGACAGATGGTGGCGAGAACTGGACTAATCTCACTCGCAACCCCGGACTCCCGCAGGGCGTGCTGGGGAAAATCGGAGTGACCGTTTCGCCGGTCAATCCCAGGCGCCTGTGGGCGCTGATCGAGGCTGATTCGGGTGGCGTGTTCCGCTCCGACGATGCGGGCGCGACGTGGACCAGGACCAACTCGGAGAGAAATCTTCGCCAGCGTGCGTGGTATTACACGCGGATCTTCGCCGACACCAGGGATACCAACACTGTATATGCCCTGAACACGGGGATGTACCGCTCGACCAATGGTGGAAAGACATTCAGGTCGATCCAGGTTCCACACGGCGACAATCATGATCTGTGGATTTCGCCGCTCGACAACAACCGGATGATCGAGAGCAATGATGGCGGAGCGAATGTCTCGATCAACGCGGGACGCACCTGGACGGAGCAGGATCAGCCGACTGCGCAGTTCTATCATGTGACGACGACGAATCATTTCCCTTATCGAGTCTGCGGCGCGCAGCAGGACAACTCGACTCTCTGCGGCCCAAGCCGCGCGCCGGGCGGAATATCGATCGATCAGTGGTATGACGTTGGAGGCGGCGAAAGCGGATACATCGCTGTCCGCCCCGACGATCCGGACATTATCTACGCGGGCTCGTACGGCGGGTTGCTCACGAGGCATGATCAGCGTACTGGATTCGAGCGGAACATCAACCCGTGGCCGGACAATCCGATGGGCCACGACGCCGCCGACGCGAAGTATCGCTTCCAGTGGACATTCCCCATCGTGATCTCTCCTCACGACCCGAAGACTCTCTACGTCGGCAGCAGCGTCGTCTTCAGGTCGAAGAACGAGGGGCAGACCTTCGAGCCAATCAGCCCTGATCTCACACGGCACGATCCCCGAACGCTGGGACCATCGGGTGGCCCGATCACGAAGGACCAGACGTCCGTCGAGTATTATGCCACGGTCTTCACCATCGCGGAGTCACCTGTTACGCCGGGCGTGATCTGGGCGGGATCGGATGATGGGCTCGTCCACGTGACGCGCGACAATGGGCGCACATGGAAAAACGTCACCCCAGCCTCCATGCCCGAATGGAGCAGGGTCTCGATCATCGAGCCCTCGCATTTCGCACCAGGCACCGCTTACGTCGCGTCCAATCGTTATCAGATGGATGACATGAAGCCGTACATCTTCAGGACTTCCGATTACGGCGCAACGTGGCAGCTCATGACTACGGGAATCCCACCCTCGGAGTTTGTCCGTGTGGTCAGGGAGGATCCGGCGCGGCGCGGCCTGTTGTTCGCGGGAACCGAGCGCGGCGTCTGGGTGAGCTTCGATGACGGGAAGATGTGGCAGACACTCCGGAAGAATCTTCCGATCGTTCCCGTGCACGACCTCGCGGTAAAGGAAGGTGATCTCATTGCAGCGACCCACGGCAGGTCGTTCTGGATTCTCGACGACCTCTCGGCGCTGCGACAGATGACGCCGGCGATCACAACGAGCCAGTCGCACCTGTTCAAGCCAAGGGATGTGTATCGGACAAACTTCTTCGGCGGAGGAGGTACTGGGGCGAGCGGAGATCATCCGACCGGCCAGAACCCACCCTCGGGCGCGATCGTTTACTACTGGCTCAAGTCGCCCGCGAAAACGGTGACAATGGAATTCGTCGAGCCATCCGGTAAAGTCATCCGGTCGTTCACGAGCGCGCAGGATCCACAGGTGGCGCGCGACTCGATCCGTAGTGACAGCATCCGGACGGCTCGAGCTGACAGTCTCAAGCGCGCGGGAGTGAAAGCCGACTCGGCTGTGCGCACCGAGGCACGGAGTGAGGAAACGACGCCGGACGACGGTCCGCGGCGTGCACCGCCGCCGCCGCGCGTCCCGAACAAATCAGGTCTCAACACCTTCTCGTGGAATCTGCGGTACCCCGATGCCTCGACATTCGAGAACATGATCATGTGGGCAGCAGGGACACAGGGCCCGGTAGCGGTACCCGGCACATATACGGTACGCATGAAGGTCGATGGTGTTGCTCAAACGCAGACCTTCCGCGTCCTCAAGGATCCCCGCTCGAAGGCGACTCAGGCCGAGCTCGAGGAACAGTTTGCCTTCCTCATGAAGGTGCAGACGGAAACGAACAAGGCCAACGATGCGGTGAAGCTTGTTCGTAATATCCGGTCACAGCTCAACGATCGCACACGCCAGATGCCGGCGGAAAAACGTGCCGCATTCGAAGCTTCAGCAAGAACGCTCGAGACGCGGCTGAGTGCAGCGGAGCGGGAGATCTACCAGGTGCAGAACCGATCAGGTCAGGACCCGCTCAATTACCCGATTCGACTGAATAACAAGATCGCGGCTCTCGCCGGTGTTGCGGCAAGCACTGATGCACGCCCGACCAATCAGACGCTCGAGGTTTTCCGGATTCTCTCAGCCCAGCTCGCAACGCAGCTTGCGTCAATCCGCTCCGCACTCGATCAGGGACTCCCCGCGCTGAACCGCGAACTTGCAGCGGCCAGGCTGCCGCTGATTGTTGAAAGCACCGCAGAAGTCCGCGCGGCGCCACCAGCACGCGCGGGCGGAGGAGCTGAGGGAGGTTCTGAAGAGGAGACAGACAAACGATAACCTGCGTGCTCTTAGCTGTTCGCAAAAGCTGAGAGCACGCCTGACTGTTGATCTTACACGTTAGATAATTGGTGTCCCCGCGCCGAGTGCGGGTGGCCCGTCGCCTTCGGTCAGTGTCTGCTGCCTCATGGCGGCAGCGCCCATCAGCCCGCCAATCCCCATCGACTCTACGGCGCTCGACGGCACGAGCATTAACGCGCCTTTCTCCTTGAGTCCTTCCATGAGGATGTTCATTGCACGGAGATGCAGCGCTGTCGGGTTACTCGCGTAGGATCGGGATGCTTCGGCGAAGAGCGTGGCAATCTCGACCTCAGCCTGGCCGAGTATGATTCGCGCCTGTTTCTCTCTGGACGCCTGTGCTTCGCGCGACATCGCGTCCTGAAGCGAGGCTGGGATGACGACATCGCGCATCTCAACCGATTGAACGGTTACACCCCACGGGTTGGAGCGCTCGTCGATCAGCAGCTGGAGCTCGGCTTCGATTCGCTCACGTCCGCGGAGAAGGTCAGTCAGCGACGTCCGCCCGATGATGTCACGCAAACCTGTCTGCGCTGCCCAGCTTACGGCCTGCGCGTAGTCCTGCACCTCGAGCGCCGCCCTCTCGGAGTCGTGCACCATCCAGAACAGCACCGCATCCACGTTCACGGGCACCGTGTCGGACGTGAGCGTCTCCTCAGCGGCAAAGCTCGTTGTGACTACGCGCTGGTCGATCCACGAAGAGACCTTGTCGAAAAATGGAAGCACCCAGAACAGGCCCGGCCCGCGCAGTCCGATGTATCGTCCGAGGCGAAGCACGACCCCACGCTCCCACTGTTTGGCGACTCGCGGGGACTGGCTGAATGTCAAGCCGAAGATGGCACCGAGGATCACCCAGAGCGGATTGAGAGTTGTAGCAGTTGCGAAGATTCCGGCGAGGACCGGTACAAGGAGCAAGAACATCGCGACGATGTTGAACCGCACCTCAGTTGGCGGCCGGGACGATCGCTCACGTTTTGGCATCGAGTTATTTACGACCGGGATTGGCATGTGATTCCTTCTCCTGTTTGTTTCTGCGTTGGAGATGCGTGATTACGTCGAACAGGGAAAAACCGAGCGCCGAGACTTCTGGAATGAAGCGGGAGATGACGCGCTCGAGCTCGCGCTCGCGATTCTCGTTTACGACGGCGGACGGCGGAGCGGCGCGAACGAACGTGCCTACTCCGCGCTGGGTGTCGACAACTTCTGTCCGTTCGAGTGCGGCGTAGACCTTCGCGACAGTGTTGGCGTTGACATGAAGGTCCACGGCGAGCTGCCTGACAGTGGGAAGTCTCGCACCGGGCTGGAGCTTGCCGGTGGCGATCGCTGTGCGGATGGCTCTTTCGAGCTGCGCGTACAGCGGTGTCGGATCCCTGGCGTCGAGGTTGAACATTGGCATATGTACTCTTGTACTATAACATTAGTACAATCCAGATGCAAGGCCTCGCCTCGGCGGTAAACTCTCGAGAAGTGAGCGGTAACGCTCGAGAACTACGGCCCGCGGTAAGCGTCTTGGGACCTGTTCAACGTTTCTCCAAAAACACCTACCGAATGACTTTGTCGAACCTCACAGGGTTCTGCACCGCGTAGCTGTAGTGCCACCACTCCTTCTCGTAGTTGGTGAAACCCTGGCGCTCCATCACCTTTTTTAGAAGCTGCCGATTCTTGAGGATCACACCGTGCGCGTTCTTCGTATGTGCCGCGGGTGAGAAGTGGTCGAATGGAGTCCCCATCGTGATCTCCGATCTGGTCTGCAGGTTCACCAACGTCAGATCGACCGCTACGCCCAGGTTATGGCGGCTCCGAGCGGCGATATAGCCGTTCTTGATGAGGTCCGGACGATTGACTCGCTCCGTCCACGCGACCATTGCCTCGCTCGCACGCACCGGGCGGTAAGCGTCGAAGATCTTGAGCAGGTACCCCTGAGCCCGGAGATCCTCATTTGCGACAGCGAGGGCCGCCGCTGCTTCAGCGCGGAGGTACGCGCGGTTCGCCTCGTAACCCGGCAGTGGCGCTCCGGTGAAGTTGTTACTCGTCGCATAGCGGAGATCGACGATGAAGGTGCTGTCGACGCGCAGAAGGTCGACGAGAAGTGTATCCGCGGCGTCATCCGCTGCCGTGGGAACTTCGACCGTGCTGACCGGCTCGCGAGGCGGGCGATTCAGCAGGGTGCAGCTGGCGAGCGAGACCATCAGCGCCGCGGCGCGAATCAGCCAGAGGGACATCCAACGAAGATATTGTCCAGAAGTGGAAGCTGTGCTGATTGGGCCGCGTTGGCCGAGCGCCATATATTCCCCGCCCTCGTTGGAACGTTTTGACCGAATCTCCATCATCCCTCGTCTCGTCACCACATGAGCTCAGTCGAAATCATCGCGGCGCTATTCGGTGTGGTGAGTGTGTTTCTCAGCGTACGCCAGAATATCTGGAGCTGGCCGACAGCCATCGTGAATGTCGGGCTGTACATCTTCGTCTTCTACGGATCGAAGCTTTATGCCGATACCGGGCTCCAGGTCATCTACGTCGCTCTCAACGCATATGGGTGGTATCACTGGCTGTATGGAGGGAAGAATCGTACCGAGCTACCCGTTACCCGCACCAGTGCGCGTCTGGGCCTGCTCCTCGCAGCCGTTGTCGCGGCGGGAACAATCGTAATCGGAACGCTGCTCGCGAAAAATACGGACGCAGCGCTCCCATATGTGGATGCTTTGACCACGAGCACGAGTCTGGTCGCGCAGTGGATGATGACCAGGAAGCTTCTCGAGAACTGGCCTGTGTGGGTCGCGGTCGACGTCGTTTACATAGGCATGTACATCTACAAGTCGCTCTACGTCACAGCGGTTCTCTATTTCATCTTCCTGCTGCTCTCGGCGATGGGATACGTTCAGTGGCGGCGTTCCCTCAGCGCGGAGAATCAGGAACTGGCACCAGCCTAGAGCGCTCGCTATCTCCCCGCTTCAGTCTCACGAGCGCACGAACCGAGGCAATCCCCGCGGCGGGACCGAGCGCGAGCATCGCGAATGCCCATTGCCAGCCAACCCAGGCGGCAACGATGGGTACGCCTTGTATCGTCACCATTGTCAACAGGAAACCGATCGAAGTCTGAACGGTCAACGCCGTTCCGACGGCATGTCCGGGAACGGACTCCGTGACAAGTGCGCTGAACTGCGCGCTGTCCGCGATGACGAAAAATCCCCAGACAAGCGCGACTGGTGCGAGAATCCACAGCGACTTGCCGAAGAAGAACCCCACAAGCAATGAACAGGTGCCGCTTACCACGAGCGCGATTGTTACAAGCTTCTCGCGACTCGACCGGTCAGCGAAGAGACCACCCCATACGCAGCCCGCTCCTCCCACTGCAATGGTGAGGAATGCGATCAGGGAAATCCGGCCCGAAGGGGCGCGGCCGGGGTCGGATACCGCGGCACTTGCTGCGAGAAAGGCAGGTATCCACGCCCAGAAGGCGTACAGCTCGAACATGTGACCGAGGTAGCCTCCGGTCGCGAGCCGCCATTCACGCACGCGAACGACGGTCGCGACGAGACCCCAGGAGAATCTGCGGGGCGCGAACGGGTACGGGCCGTCGTTGTACCCAGCGCCGACCAGCGCCGCGGCCACCAGGGCGCCTCCCGAGACCGTGAGAATCACAGAGGCAATCCCGATGTCTGGAATAGCGTGAACGAGGTATGGGGTTGCCTTGCCGACCGTGAGAGCACCGACGATCGTGCCGATCGCGAGGCCGCGCTGACTTTTGAACCACGTCGAGATCATCTTCATGGCGGGCGGATACACCCCGGCCAGGAAAAAACCGGTAAGAAACCTGGAGGCGAGCCCGAATGGGTAGCCAGGCGCGAGGAGCAGAGATGCGTTCGCAATCGCCGCGGCCACGGCGGACCCGGCGAAGAGTTTCCGCGACTCGACCACATCGGCCAGGTTGAGCATCGCGGAAAAAGCGGTTCCGGATACGAACCCGAGCTGGACAATCGTTGTGAGCCAGCCAGTCTCTGCGGGGTCGAGTGACCATTGGGCGGCGATCTGGCCCGAGACCGCATTTGCCGCGAACCAGAGTGACATACCCAGCAGCTCTGCGACTGACAGGAGTGCGAGAGCGCGCCAGCGTCGCGGATCGGAATCAGGGGAAGGTTTCACGATGGAAAAGTAGAGCCACAGGAAGGAGGCGGGGTACTCGTAAGAGTTTTGTTAAGGACGAATCCAATGATCCTGGCGTACCGTCTAAGAGAGATGGGCGAAGACGTTCGCCCGCGACCCCGCTGCTCACCTCAGGCCTGTCCCTGAAGGAGTGTTTTCATGCGCCTGTATCGTCGGTTCACCCTGCACGCAGCTCTCGCGTTTTCCGTTGCGCTAAGTGCATCTCTAGCTGCTCAGCAAACGACCCGCTCGCAGAACGACCCTCGACCTGTTGCGCGGGCAGCTGCGCGCAACGGCAGCGTCACAATAGATGGCAAGCTGGACGAATCGGCCTGGTCCGCCGCGACTCCCATTGGAGAGCTGACACAGTCGAGCCCCAATGAAGGGAAACCGCCCAGCGAAAAGACGGAGCTCCGCGTGCTGTACGACGATGACGCGGTGTACATCGGCGCAAGAATGTTCGACTCCATGGGAGCGAAGGGAGTTCGTGGCGTCCTCGCACGTCGTGATGTGCTGATGAATGGCGGAAACTCGCTCACATCAGACCGGCTCGCGCTCGTCTTCGACACTTTCCGCGATAAGAATGGCCGGACCTGGTTCGAGCTGAATCCACTCGGCGTCAAAGGCGACCACCAGAATGGAGACGCCTCCTACGATCCGGTGTGGGAGGGCGCGAGCAACATCGACTCGCTGGGCTGGAGCGCAGAGTTCCGCATTCCGTACTCGCAGATCAGGTTCTCCCGCGACAAGGCGCAGGTCTGGGGGATGCAGGTGTGGCGTTCCATCGACCGGCGCAATGAACAGGACATGTGGGCGTTCTGGCGGAACAACGAGGCGGGCGGGCCTGCGTACTTCGGTACGCTCGAGGGCATCATCGTAAACTCCCAGCCGCGGCAGATCGAGATCGTCCCCTACGTAACCTCGCGCGCAAAGATGGAACGCGTTCGGCCGGATGATCCGTTTCACTCGAGACGTGAGGCGACGTTCAGGGCGGGCGGCGACGTGAAGCTGAACATCACGTCCAACCTCACGCTCGATGCGACCGTCAATCCGGATTTCGGCCAGGTCGAGGTCGATCCCGCTGTCGTGAACCTCTCGGTGTTCGAGACCACGTTCTCCGAAAAGCGGCCGTTCTTCGTGTCGAACTCGCAGTACTTCTCGACTGGCGGGTTCAGCTGCTATTTCTGCAACAACGTCTCGAGTCTCTCGCTGATCTACACGCGCCGGATCGGGCGCTCGCCGCAGTTGTCCGGCCTGATTAGCTCTCGCTCCGAGTTCATGGATGCGACTGACGCAACGACTATTCTTGGCGCGGCGAAGATCACCGGCCGCACGCGCAGTGGAATCACCGTTGGCCTTCTCGACGCCGTGACGAACAGGGAGACGGCTACGTTTCGTACCGTGGGCAGTACCACCGACGAGACCGTCGAGGTCGAGCCGCTCGCGAACTACTTCATAGGAAGGCTGCGCAAGGACCTCCGCGGTGGATCAACCCGAGTCGGTACGCTGATGACGCTGGTCAACCGCGACCTCAGGAACACCGATGAGATCCAGCGTCTCCGGGACCGCGCCGGTGTGCTCGGGTTCGACCTCGACCACCACTGGAATCAGCGGGCATACGGGCTGAACATTCAAACCGCGTTGAGCGGAATTTCCGGCGACACTGCAGCGATCCGGAGAGCCCAGCAGTCGAGCGCCCGCTACTACCAGCGGCCGGGCCGCGATGAGTCAAGCGATGGCCTGTTCGACCTGAAGTACGATCCTGCACGCACCAGCCTGAACGGCTATGGCTTTTACGCACGACTTGCGAAGGAAACGGGGAACTGGCTCTGGGAAACGATGCAGAACTGGCGGAGCCCCGGCTTTGAAGCGAACGACATGGGCGTTCTCGGACGAGCAGACTACAAGTGGATGCTGGGCAACGTTGCGCGGCAGTGGACGACGCCTGGAAGCTGGTATCGCTTCATTTTCCTGAGCGGTGGAGTCCAGGGCCAGTTCAACTACGAGGGCGACCGCACTGATCTCGACTACCACAGCGGATTCAACGCCCAGCTCAAGAACTACTGGCACACCGGAATCTTTGCGATTGTCCGGCCGAGTCATCTGGATGAACGGCTCACCCGCGGTGGCCCGACAGTTCTTCAGTACGGTTACAACTTTCTCGGCGTAAACCTGAGCGGGGACCAGCGCCGGAAAGTCGTCTGGGGTACGAACCTCAATCTGAGCACCGGCCGGGACAACGACGAGGGACATCGTTTCGCGATCAACACGTCGTTGACCGTCAAGCCGACGTCTTCCATCAACGTGAGCGTTGCGCCGAACTGGGATCATGACTTCACGGCGCAGCAATT
>DATAIM010000324.1:0-2227 GCA_036262655.1 Gemmatimonadaceae bacterium
GACTGAACCGGTGATCGTGGCGAGGGTTGTCATCGTCCTCCTCGACCGGCCGCTTGTCGTACCTCTGCGACCGGTACTTGAGCTCGGTGAGGATTTCATCGTTGTCACCGAGCGATCGCGTGTAAGACGTGTGGTACGTTCTCCGCGTGTAACTCCGCCGCGCCGCCCGCGCGCTGTTGGTCTCGTAACGAAAGCCGACTTCGACCCGCGCATCCTTGCCGACATCGCTGCGGATCTCCGAGCCCGCGTACCTGTTGAACGCATCACGGTCCGCGTTCACATCGTAGCGACGGATGCGATACGCACCGTACACCCGAAGCCGGCGCGCCGGGTCGATCCGGTAGTTCAGCCGTGGCAGCACAATGTACTGGTTCCCAACATCACGATCCTCCGACGACCCTTTGAGCGCCACCTCCCCAATGAGCTCACCGGTCAACCCGCTCATTAATTTGCGGGCGAGGAGCGCGCTGAGATTGTGGCTGACCCTGTCGTACTGCTCGCTGTGAGAGTACGAATGGTTGGCGATCTCGTAGGTTAGCTGAACAGCGGGCTTGATCTCCGCACTCTGGTACCGCGCGACGGCGCCCGCAACAAAACCGTTCGACGCAACTGGATCCTCCTTGTCGCGATCGATGTTGCTGTCCATCACCTCCGAGCTTAAGAGCGAAAAGCGGTACCGCCTCCACGAGGAGATCTGTGCGGAGTCTCGCTTGGGGAGGTTCGTACCCCCAGTGGTTGGCTTCGGGCGTGACACTACCGGCGGCTTCCGAGGCGGCGCGGATACCTGCGCGGAGACCGCCGCGGTGAAAACGGATGCCGCGACCGAAGCTGTCGCGAGGGCGAGAACCAGTTTCATATCTCTACCTCCAGTGCAGAGCGTGCGAGGCGCCGCTCACACTCAGCGAGCACCGCCTCTGTCAGATGCCGACGCTCCGGGATTCGGACACTGATCCAGATATGCCTCGCGAGCGATAGAAGTTCGTAGGCGAGAATCGCCTCGCGTGAAGCTCCGGTCGCGACGGCACTGTCATAGATAGCGCGTCGTACTGCATCCATCGAGCGGCGGTAGCCATCGACGCGAAGCGCCTGCTCCGTGACGTGCGCCACGAAGTTCCCAATGTCCAGCTCGGGATCGCCGCAGGAGAACAGGTCCAGATCGATGACGTAGAGACGGTCGCCGGAGACGATTACCTGATCTGCGTAGAAATCACGGTGAATCGGGCCCGGCGAGGCGGACGGCAGCGACGATGCGACCGCGTGACAGCCCGAGCCGACTTCCTCGATTCTCGAAATCAGGTCAGGCCGAATCTCGATCGCCTTCGCCAGCGCTGAATCGAGAACAGCGAGCTCCTCGTTGAGTGAATGTTGCCTCGGGGAGGACACTCCGGAACGATGTAACTTCCGGGTGACTGCCGGTATTCGCGAGGCAAGCTGCTGGGCATCATGCTGCCGCAGACACTCTGAGGCGGAGCGTCCTTCCGCCTTCCGCGAGAGCCACATTCTCCATCCGGGAACGATTCCCGCAATTTCAGGAACCGAGATCCTGTCGGGCGACGCATCATGAAAGCCGGCAGCCCGGAGATCCGAGACCACCCGAACGGTTTCATTGTCGAGACCTTTCGCTCTGATCTTCCCCACCAGCGCAAATCTCTCCCTCGTTCCCTGAACCTCCGCCTCAACGACGTATTCGAGTACGGCCCGACGACCGGGCTTGCGCCGCATCAGCCTTACGGACTGCACGGTCAGCGACGCCGCAACGACCCCCTCGAGCGATACTGCGTCGCGAAGAACGGACTCCGCTGTAGCCGAGTCGAGCGCGGATTCGAGCCACGGCATTGCAGCATCCATGTTACGGATCACGCTCCGGCCTCGAGAAGCCGCTCGACACTGTCGAGAATCGCGGAGATCTCGGTTGGCCACTCCCGGTGATGCCGCCGAAACGGCTCGTGTGCGAGGTTGAGCAGTGCCAGAGCCGTAAAGTTCCGGATCGAGCTCGCGGATGGAGCGGCCCGCGTGCCTGAATACCCTTCAACAAGTGCGTCTGCCGCCGATTCCGCAGCGACCTCACTGATCTCGCCTCTCGCCACGTTCATATGCAGCTCGGAGATGAAACGTCCGAGATCGACGGCGGCGGGACCGACGAGCGATTCGTCGAAATCGATCAGCGCGGCTTTCTCTCCATCGTCGATCACCTGACGTGGATGAAAGTCGCCGTGCAGCACTACCG
>DATAIM010000325.1:0-5933 GCA_036262655.1 Gemmatimonadaceae bacterium
CCCAGCCGATGACGCTCGCCGGTGCCGCGGTGGTGATTGCAAGTGGTGTTTATCTGGTCCGTCGCGAGCGCGTTCACGTCGGAGCAGAACATCCCTGATGCAGGTTGCGCGGAGCCGCACCGCGGATCAACGACGAGGAGACTACGCGCGCTCCAAGTCAAAAACCCCGGATTGCGGCCCGCGCCGACCTTGCGGGCGATCGATGAATAGAGCTGATGCCGCCGGTCGTTCGCCGATCCAGGAGTCGGGATGTAAGTCGTTGAGACTCTCGGGTGCGTCTACGCTTCGATCTTGTAGATCTCGCGATGACCATGGTCGACAAGGTCGTGATACCCTTCCATGATTTTCTCGAACTCCTTCATGCTCTCCGGACTTTGCCCCTTTCCTTCCATCATGTCCTCGAACGCCTGCAGGTTCGGGACTTCCATCTCGTAAACGATCGTCCAGTACCGATCGCCGCAGAGATCTGTCATGATCTTCATTTTCCCCATTCCGGCGTCTTCGCTCAGCTTCGCCATCTTGAGCGACTTCTCGACCAGAGCGCGCACCTTGCCGGGCTTGCAATGAAAGACCTCGCGGACTAGCAGCATCCTGACCTCCTCGATTGGACGATGAAATAGGTCTGATATTGACTTCCAGAATTGTGCCGCGTTCGGGGAGACAAACGTCAGTCGTCGAGCTGGGCGGTCGCTCCAACCGCTTTTACCATCGTCGCAGTCACCTTCTGGTGGCTGCTCCAGTAGCTCGTCCATGGATCGGCCCGAAGGCGATCGATACGTTGCGGCACCGTCTTCATCGTAAAAGACCTCGGGTCGAGACTCGGCCGTAGCTCGCTCCACTGGAGCGGTACGCTGACCGGTGCTCCCGGCCGAGCACGTGTCGAAAACGCTGCTATCGAGGTGTTCGTTCGATTGTTTCTGAGATAGTCGATCAGGATCTTCGATTCGCGACCGGTCTTCGAGAATTTTGTGGTAAAGGAATCAGGGTCACTCTTCTCCATTGCGGCTGCGATTCCTCTCGAGAATTCGAGGCAGAGTGTCCAATCGACAGCGGGCAGGAGAGGAATCACGACGTGGAGCCCGCGGCCGCCTGTCGTCTTCACGAAGGTCTCGAGATCCAGCGCTCCCATGATTTTTCGCACCCGACGAGCAGCGGAGACGACGTCCTCCCAGGCGACGTGCTTGCCAGGATCGAGATCGATGACGATACGGTTGGGATGCTCGATCCTCTCGACGGTCGAGTTCCATGTGTGAATCTCGAGCACGCTCATCTGCGCGATGCCCACTACTCCCCCCACTGAATCGGCGACCAGGTATTCGCCGATCTTCTTTTTCTCCTGAATGCGAACCCGTCTCAGCACGTCCGGCCCCCAGATTCTCGAGTGCTTCGTGAACGTGCATGCGCCGGTCAGGCCGAGCGGACAATGGACGAGAGTGAGCGGCCGTCCACTAACGTGGGGAAGCATCCAGTCACCGATCGTCTCATAGTATCTGACGACGTCGAGCTTGGTGATGCCCAGATCCGGATATACAAGACGATCGGGATGGGAGACGCGCACGCCCGACACCACGGGGCTCGCCGAGTGCTTCCGCATGGGGCGGGGAAGTGCAAATCCCGTCCCGGAGTAAATCGAAGCTTCGCGCCGGGTTTCCCATCATCTCATCGCGCGAGATTCCGCCTGCCTCTCAAAACAGCCATTCTTGCGGCTGATATTCGCTCCGCCGATGTTACCCTGGATGACCAGCGACGATGAGGACCTGGGAGTCACCATCACGACCGTCACGGAGATTCATTGATGCGCAGTTCAGTTCTCGTCGCGATGTGCGCTTCCATCACCGGTGCTGCGACAATATCGGCGCAGCCGCCATCCAGCCCGTCGAGTCGCGAGACGCGAATTGAAGCCGGACAGTCGTGTCCCGCCGGGACCACGGAGATAAGGCCGAGAATCTGCAGGTCGCCCGAGTTTCCCGCTCCGAGCATCCTGGACTACCGGCCGGTTACAACGTTGGTGACGCCCGCGCATTTCGTTCGCGCCGCAAAGTTTCCGACGATCGACTATCACGGCCACCCGCGTGACCTCATCATGTCCGCCGAAGGGCTCGAGAGGCTCGGCTCCGCACTCGACAGCATCAACGTTCGGATGATGGTCGCGGCGGACGTGCTCACCGGCGAAGAGCTGAAGAAGGCTGTCGCGGCCATTCGTGCATCCCCAAAAATGAAGGATCGTGTTCGCGTTCTGGCTGGTATCGACTTCCGTAATGTGGGCCCGGGGTGGGCCGATAAGGCGATCAAACAGCTCGAGGCCGACATTGCAGCCGGCGCAGTGGGTGTGGGTGAGCTATGGAAAGGGCTCGGCCTCAACATAAAGAAGCCCGATGGCACGCTTCTCAGGATCGATGACCCTGCGCTCGACCCGGTGTGGCAGGCGTGTGCGCGATTGCGCGTCCCGGTGTTCATCCACACCGCCGATCCGCAGGAGTTTTTCAAGTCGACCATCGACTACACGAACGAGCGATGGCTCGAGCTCGCACTCTTCCCGGGCCGCCGGTATCCGGCTGAGCAGTATCCGAGCTTCGACGAGCTCATGACGCAGAGAGACGAAATGTTCCGACGGAACCCGAAAACGACGTTCATCGCCGCGCACATGGGATGGCACGCCAACGACCTCGGCCGCCTCGGCAAGCTCCTCTCGGATCACCCCAACGTCTACACGGAAGTGGGAGCAGTGCTGTATGACATCGGGCGACAGCCTCACGCGGCGCACGATTTCTTCGTCAAGTATCAGGATCGCATCCTGTTCGGCAAGGACTCGTTTCAGCCGGAGGAGTATCCGTACTACTGGCGGGTCTTCGAAACGCGCGACGAATACTTCGATTACTATCGTCACTATCACGCATTCTGGAAGCTTTACGGCATCGATCTTCCCGACAGTGTTCTTAAAAAGGTTTACTACCAGAACGCGCTCAACATTACGCCGGCACTCCCGCGGGCGTCATGGCGGTGAGAGACGAGGAATGACCTGATGATCGCACGAGGCCTCACCCCGATCCTCAACGTCTCGAACATGGCGGAGAGCTTTGCCTGGTTCGAGAAGCTTGGGTGGTCCGAGAGGTGGCATTGGGGCGATCCGCCGGGCTTCGCTTCCGTGGGGTCCGGATCATTCGAGATTTTCCTCTGTCTCGACCGTCAGGGCGGCCGGGGGAAGGGAGACGATGCGACTGGATTCAATACCCAGGATAAGGGCGCGTGGATGTCGATCTGGGTGGACGATGTCGACGCCGTTCACCGAGAGTGCATCGAGAGAGGAATCGAAGTCACGTGGCCACCTACCGATCATGAGTGGAATGTTCGTGAGATGCACATTCGGCATCCCGATGGACATGTCTTCAGGGTAGGCAAGAGCCTGGAAGAGACAGACGAGGAGTGACCTGCCCTTGAACCCTATCTAATGAAACGCTTTCTCGCGGCAGCTCTCTGCCTTGCGGTTTCGACCGCTGCGGTAGCGCCTCCGCCAGCGACATGGCGTCTCGACTTCAATCATACCGGTGGACCCGGCGTCGAGATCTTCAGCCTGGACAAAATCTTCGTCGAGCCGCTGCCCTGGTCGGGCCACCCGGGCAACAATCTCGACCGCACCGGATTTGGAACCTATCGCTTCGAGGTGCGGGACACGGATGGCCGCGTTCTTTTCTCGCGCGGGTACAGCCCGATCTTCGCCGAGTGGATCACTACCGTTGAAGCTGAGAAGGCAAACCGCACGTTCCACGAATCACTGCGCTTTCCAGCTCCCGGAAAAGTCGTGGACATTGTCGTGTTCAAGCGCGATGCGTCCAACCGGTTCGCCGAGGCATGGCGGACGAGAGTGGATCCGACGGACATGTTCATCGACAGGTCCGTTCGGCCCACCGCGAAGCCTTTGCGTGTCGAGTACAACGGTGATCCGGCAGTCAAGGTCGACGTTCTGCTGCTGGGCGACGGCTACACGGGTGCAGAGTGCCAGACGAAATTCGTGCGCGACGTCCGGCGGATGTCGAATTCTCTCTTCTCCGTCGAGCCATACAAATCGCGCCGTCGGGACTTCAACGTCTGGGGACTCTGCCCTCCTTCGCCCAGGTCAGGCGTCTCGCGGCCTTCGACGGGGGTGCACATTGCCTCGCCGGTTGGCACCACCTACGACACGTTCGGATCCGAGCGTTACGTGCTTACGACGGACAACCGCGCGTTTCGAGCGATTGCAGCGGCGGCTCCCTACGAGTTCGTGACGATTCTCGTGAACAGCCACACCTATGGTGGCGGCGGGCTCTACAACATCTATTCGACAGTGGCAGTCGATAACGAGTTCGCTAATTACCTGTTCATCCACGAATTCGGTCATCATTTCGCAGCGCTCGCCGACGAGTATTACACGTCGCCTGTAGCATACCAGCCACCGCTTGCGATCATCGAGCCCTGGGAGCCGAACGTCACCGCTCTGCTCGACCGCGACAGGCTGAAGTGGCGCGACCTCGTGACACACGGCGTACCGATCCCGACACCCTGGCCCAAGGAACGGTTCGAGGCTTTTTCTCACGACCTGCAGGCGCGCCGGGCGAAGATTCGCGCGGAACGCCGGCCAGAGTCTGAGATGTCCGCGCTTTTTCGTGAGGAACGCGCATTCGATTCCGCGCTTTTTGCATCGGCGAAGCACGCTCGGGACGTCGGGGCTTTTCAGGGTGCGAACTACGACGCGAAGGCATTCTATCGCCCCGCGATCGACTGCATCATGTTCACGCGGGACAACGTTCCATTCTGTCCGGTGTGCCAGCGCGCCATCGCACAGGTAATCGACTACTACTCGGCAAGGAGATCCGGTGGCTGAATCCGGTGCAAGTGAGGGATCTGCAACATCTCGAACATCCGCGGAAGCGGTTGTCACTTCAGAGCAGCTCCGCCAGCACTGGCAGGGGCATCGACGACTCACTCGGCGAATGATCGAGGCTTTTCCCGAACATGAGCTGTTCAGCTACTCGATTGGAGGGATGCGCACTTTCGCAGAGCTGGTGTCGGAGTTCCTCTCGATGGCGGTGCCGACGCTGATCGGCGTTACAAGTCGAAAGTGGCCGGACACGAGCTCTGGAGAGAAGCCAAAAACGAAACGTGAGCTCCTCAGTGCGTGGGACGAGACTACCAGCGAAATCGATCGGCTGTGGAACGACATCTCGATGGCTCGTTTCCAGGAAGTCGACAAGGCGTTCGGGCAGTGGGAAATGCCGGTACACTCGCTTCTGCTCTACATCATCGACAACGAAGTGCATCACCGCGGCCAGGGCTATGTGTACCTTCGCGCACTTGGAATCGAGCCGCCGCCCTTTTATTCGCGGGACTGACCCGGCCATACGATGATACGGCCTGGGGCCGGGCAACGCGCGTTGGCGCACTACTTTCTCCGAGGAAGAAGATAAATGAAGGGGACCAATACTTACCTCAACTTCGACGGCGAAACGCGGGAGGCAATGACGTTCTACGCCAAGTGTCTCGATGCACAGCTCGACATTCAGTCGTTCAAGGATGCCGGGATGTCCGGACCGCCGGGAACCGAAGACCGGATCATTCACGCCAGGCTGGCAAAAGGATCCGCAGTGTTGATGGCATCAGACACGATGCCCGGCATGTCGTTCACGAAGGGCAACAACTTCTGGATAAACATCGACTGCGACGATCCGGCGGAGCAGGACAGACTGTTCGCGGCCTTCGGAGAAGGCGGCAAGGTCCTGATGGAGCTGCAGGACCAGTTCTGGGGAGCACGCTTCGGAATGCTGACCGACAAGTACGGCGTCGGCTGGATGTTCAACTGCGAGATTCCGCGAAAGAGTTGAGCAGTCACGCGAGCGGCGCGACGGCCCTGTATCCTGGCGGAGTGATGAAAGCGGAGCTTCACCAGAGCGGCGACGCGG
>DATAIM010000326.1:0-14284 GCA_036262655.1 Gemmatimonadaceae bacterium
CGGAGCCATTGCCGTGACACGGACGACCCGACGGGAATTGCTCGGAAAAAAAGGCGGGCCCACCGGGCCCGCCTTGGGCAATAATGCCCGCCGTTCAATTTTCGCCAGGGCTGGCGTTATCTGCGCGGTCTGGTCTGATCCTCGTCGATCTTCTTTCCGCCACGCGTCTTCTTCTGCCTGTCGTCGATCTCAACGCGCTCTTTCCTGAGATCGGCTTCTACAGTGCGGGTATCCTCCACTGCGTGCTTCCTGAGAAGGATCTCTTCTTTCACTACCGGCCGCTTCTCGACGATTACCTCTTCCTCCGTCACCGGCACCCGGATGTGTTCTTCGCCGATGTCGACCTTGCCGGCGGCGCGCGCATCGTCTACCGGCCTGCGCTCGACAGTAACTTCCTCTCTTGTCACAGGAACCCGCTCTGTCCTGTGCTCTGTCTCGACAGTCTTGCGCAGCTGTACTTCGCCTGCTTCAACAGGGCGCTTTCCGACGCTCAGCTCTTCCTCGGAACGAGTGATTACCCTATCGCTCCGATGGAACGCTTCGGACGCAAATCCGCGCACTTGATCCCAGTCGCCGTACTCACGGCTGAGATCATCCGTCCAGCCACGGCGGATTTCGGGCTCGATCTCGTCGAACGAGCGTCCCGCATAATCGGGATTCTGCGATGCGAGATAGCCGAGCTGATACACCGGCTTCGCGCGGTCATAAGAAAAATCCTTGTTCTTCCGCGGCATGCTCTCGAATCTCGAGCGGTAGTAGTCGTCGTCTGCCTCGAAGCCCGTCGCTTTCTCCGCCACGTTCTTTCCAGCCCACCAGCCGCCGGCCGCTCCTGCTATCGCACCAACGAGCGTGCCGATCGGGCCAGCTACGGAACCAATCGCGGCGCCGCCCGCTGCGCCAGCTACTCCCCCGGCTCCGCCAGCAGCTGCCTTGCCTGTTCTCCTGTCGAGTCCGTTTCCATCCGTCATATCCCTGCCTGCGTCCCGAACGTCGTCGATCGGGGTGTTTTTCCGTCTTGGCATCTCATCTCCCTTTGAATCTTCCAGAAAATTCCGCTGAGGCCTTCTCAGCGGTCCAGACGCTCCTGCCTGCTGCTATCGTCGATTTCAACGCGCTCTTTCCGCACGTCAGCCTCGACTTCCTTCGTGTCCTCCACAGCGTGCTTCCTGATCACGATCTCTTCCTTCACTACCGGCCGCTTCTCGACGACGATCTCTTCTTCGGTGACCGGAACAACGATCTCATCCTCACCGATGGTTGCATCACCCGCCATCCGATCGGCAACCGGCCGCCTCTCGACTGTCACTTCCTCGCGCATGACCGTTACCGGCTTGCTCACACGCTCGGTCTCGACATGCTTCTCGACGTTCACCTCACCGGCCTCCACCCTGCGCTTCCCAATCGCCAGCTCTTCCTCTGCCCGCGTGACGCGCGCCTCATCGCGGTCCTGCATCTCACTTCGTGTCTCGGTGCTCCTTCCCCATCGTGAGCCATAGAAGCGGTTGTCGTCGAAGCTCCGATTCCTGTAAAACTCGCCTTCCTGATTCGACCATTCCGTCGTGTTGTCCGTGCTCCCGAACGCACTGACCACTGAGCTCTCGTAATCGCGCGTGATCTCACCTCTGTCGAAGGCGGGAAGCGCCGCGATCTGTCTCGCTTCGGTCGAGTCGAGAACAACGTTGTCCCGTTCGTCGTCCAGCCGTGCCGCGCCTACCGGAATGAGCACCTGGCGGTCGTCCTCGATCCCCACCTTGTCACCATCGACCTTCACATCGAGGTATCTCGTCCGGAGTGCGCCCGTGTCGACGATCAGGTCCTCCACTTCTCCAATCTTCTCTCCGTTAGCGAGCACAACGTTCCATCCCCGAGGGTCCGGGAAGTCGTCGGCTACTTCGAAGTCGTCGAGCGATTTGAGCGGCGCCACTCGTGATCCCGCTCCTCCAGCCACGTTCATCGCCCTGCTCTCGTCGCCGAAATATTCAGGCGGCGTGGTTCTCTCTTCGTCTGCCATCTCAGGTCCTCCGGTGAGTCGTTGTCACGTTCCAGGCTCCGGCGTACTGGGCCGGTGTCACGAGCGATGACGTCTTCGTCGTGTCTGCGCCCGCGGGTCGGTCGTCGTCATCAGCGCGCCGAGCCAGCAGGAACCAGAGCAGCAGTGCAACAACGATTGCCCCGATGATCCAGGGCAAGATGCTGGTACTGCGCTTTGGTTGAATTGGGATATCAGCCACTCTCTCCTCCTCTTCTGCCTTCGTTCCTTCCCGCGGTCGCCGGCTGTTGTCGAGTCGCGGGGCTTCACCGTTCCGGGCGCGTCCTCGGCGCGTCGTGAGTTCGTCCGAGTCCTGTGGTTGCCGGGAATGCGGCGCCTGATGAAATCGCAAGCAGCATGCCCTTTATGCCGTTCGGAGCTCTCGACGTCGAATGTCTCTGAAACGCTCCTGTCCCGCGGTTACGTGAGTGGAGACAACGTGGAAATGCGTGCGCTGGCACGCGAATGTGACAGCGCACTTCGTCGCGGTCATCTCAACACCGGCCGCCATCCACACGTAGGAGGGAGATGAGACACTCGATTATCGTCGCCGCCGCGGGCAACACCCTGTTGACGGGCGGCGCTTACGCATTTGCGAATGACAGGGGAAGTGAAGAGCGGTCAGTCCCTCCGGTATACACAGAAGCCCCTGAGACGCCTGCCCCCGCAAATCAGAGCAGATCCGCAGGCGTCCTGCGCTACGTGACAGTTCCCGAAGGGACTGCGGCTCGTTATCGCATTCGTGAGCAGCTGGTCGGACTGGATCTTCCCAACGATGCGGTCGGCGAAACGAAGCGCGTGACTGGAGTGATTACCCGACATTTCCTGCCGTTACCGAAGTCGGGGAAAGCAACGTTCCGCATCATGGGCGACCTGACCGTGTGCGCCAAAACGAAACCCACGACCTGGAATGTCTCCGCGCAGTTCGCTTCGGGTGCCGTGACCGGAACGGCGAACACCTCGTTTACTTTCAGGGAGATCGAGATCGAACAGCCTCGGGTGCCTGTACTGCTCAGCGTTGCCGACACGATAAGGCTCGAGCTGGACTTTTCGATGGTCGCCGCGCCGGCGAAGTAGCTCAGGCCTGGACAGGCCCTGATGTCAGCGATGCTACGATCTCGAGCAAACGGTTCCTGAACTGGGAAGGTCCCCAATTGGCGGCGCGTTGTTTACCCTTCTCGCTCAGCTCTTCACAAAGGGCATCGTCCGCCCAGAGACGCTCCATGCAGGTCGCAATCTCATCGACAGAGCGGGGATCGAATAGAAGCGCAGCATTTCCCACCTGGTCCTTCACACCATAGACGTTCGCCACCGCTACGGGGCAGCCGGCGACGAACGCCTCCAGCTGGGGAATGTTTGTGGGTCCGAAGAAGCTTGGCATGATGAGCGCGCGCGCCTCGCTGTAGAGGGCGTACATGTGCTCTTCGGGAACGTAGCCGAGAAAAATCACATGCTCGCCGAGCCCGAGCTCTTCCACGCGCTTTACGGCGGCGTCATACCCGTTTTGTCTCGAGCCCGCGAGAACCAGGCGAACGTCCGGATGTCTTTCTCGAAGCCGGTCCATCGCCGCGAAAAGGCCCGCGTGGTTCTTGTGCAGCCAGAAAGTCGCTGGATAAAAGAAGTATTTAGACGGGAGATCATAGCCCGGCGTGGCCGCCCCCGACCGATGTGACTCGTATATGTATCTGGGCGCGATGTACGGGAGGACGAACACGCGTTGTGGCGCCGTGTCGTACGCGTCGCACAGCTGTTGCCGGCCGACTTCGGAATCGACCGCTATGCCTTTCGCCCACCGGCAAGTTTCACGGAAATGAAACTCGCGCTCCGCGATCTCTTCATTAGACCCTACCTCGGGGAAATCCGGCTCATGAATGTGCATCAGGTCGTGAACCGTGCCGAGTGCAGGCACGGCGCCGCGAAAAGCCCACGAATCGTTCGAGGGACAAATCCAGAGATCGCATTTTTCGCGGACAAGCGCGGCGACGTTGCGGTCGATGGCGGGGGCAACCATCCTCCACAGCCCCATCGGCAGCCGCGCAGCATGCCACACCCGGTTGAGAACCCGCGAACGGAAAGCGTTCTCGAGCTCGATCACTCTTCGGTCTCGAGGGACGTACTTCAGCCATACCGGGTTCGAGTGCGCAATGATGAGCTCGAACTCGTCTTCGGGGAATCGAAGAAAGGCGTCCAGCACGGCCTGCGTATACTGAAAGATGCCTCCACCGGGGGTGGAGCCAAGGATGATTCCGATTCGCTTCATGAGGAGCGTGCAAGATACATGGAGGCCCTCTCCAGCGGCATGGAACTGGCACCCGCCTTGTTCGCGATAAAAGTCGCCCGCCGAGATAAGCCCAGGAACGCCCGGAGTTTACCGCTTGGAACAGGTCCTCACGCGCCAGCAGGGCGAGCTCGTCGCCCTCGAGCGAAAGCTCGTGCTCCGTGTGCGCGATGCACTATCGGGATCCGACGGACCGCGGGCCGACATCGATCGGCTGGCGGCGCTCGTCAACGAGATGGACGAGCTGTTCCTCCTCGTCATCGTCGGCGAGTACAACAGCGGCAAGAGCACGTTCATCAACGCGCTGCTCGGAGACGAAGTGTTCGCAATGGGAGATCTGCCAACGACGCGCGCAATCTCCATCCTCCGTTACGGCGAGAAGGGGCCACCGGAAACGATCGCCGATAACGTTCAGCTCTACCACTACCCGCTGGAGGTGCTGCGCGACCTCGATATCGTCGACACGCCCGGGACCAACTCCATCGAGCGGATGGAAGAGGAGATCACACGACAGTTCGTTCCACGCGCAGACCTGATCCTCTTCGTCACAAGCCTGCTGCAGCCTCTCACCGCAAGCGAGCTCGATTTTCTCGCACACATTCGCGAGTGGGGAAAGAAGGTCGTATTCATCGTCAACGGCGTCGACCGCCGGAACTCTGACGAGCAGCTCGACCGCGTGCGCGATTACCTGACTCGGGAAGTCACCACGAGACTTGGAGGCGGCGCGCCGACACTGTACTTCATCAGCGCTCTTCAGGCGTTGCGGGAGCGCCTCGCGGCGAATCCGGCAGGCGCTGATGCGGAGGATCAGACCCATGGCAAGCCGATCCCCGATCCGAGTAATGAGTATCCCGCGCTCGAGCGGTACGTGCTCGAGACGCTTCGCGAAAAAGACCGTGTGCGCCTCAAGCTTCTCACTCCGCTCGGCATCCTTCGCCACGTACTGAAAAGCAATCTCGCTTCGCTCGAGCGACGGCTCACCGTCGTACATGAAGATGCACGGGTCCTGCGATCCATCCGCGACCAGCTGGACGCGTACTCGAAGGAGATGCGCACCGATTCGGAGCGTTACCTCATCGAGGTACGCAACGTTCTATATGAGCTCGAGCGTCGGGGCCGGTCATGGTTCGAGCGCACCATCCGAATCGGGAATGCGAACTTCCTCCGGAACAAGGATGCGGTAGAGAACCGCTTCCGGGCTGAAGTGATGATGGATGCGCCCGGGGCGATCGAGGGTGTGGTCCATCGGATGGTCGACTGGACGGTCCAGCGGAATCTCAGGCTCTGGAGCTCCGTTTTCGCTGAGCTCGACGCGCACACCGCACGGTTGAGGGAATCCGGTGCGCTGGCGCCGCACGGCGACACCGAATTTCAGTACAACAGGGAAGAGCTGTTTGCGCGTTTGCGTGAGCCCGTCGAGCGGCGGCTCGGAGAGTTCGACACCGAAAAGGAGGCACGGGATATCACCGACTCGGTAAAGGCGGCGGTCGCGCAGGCGTTTGGTGTCAACGTTCTCGCCATCGGACTCGGCGCATTGTTTCTTACGGCGTTCACGACGGCCGCGCTCGACGTCACCGGTGTCCTTACGGCGACGATCTTCGCGATTGCTGGATGGCTCATCGTTCCCGCGCGACGCCGGCACCTCATTCAGGATTTCGAGACGAAGATCACCAGGCTGAACGAAGATCTGGCCGTTCTCATTCGTGCGAAATTCGAGGAGCAGCTGACTCGCTACGAGCAGCAGCTTCTCGAGGTAGTTGCCCCTTACGAGCGCTTTCTCGAGACCGAGCGAGTGCGCCTCGAGAGCGGGCTGGCCGAGTTTCGCGAGAGCGACGTCGAGGTCACGGCGCTGGAGCGGAGGATCGAGGCGACGTTTCCCGAATGAGCCGTGTGGCGGATTTTCGCCGCCATACCTGATTGTCGTATAGATAAAGATTTGGACCCAACCTTTATTTATCCACGCGTCAGAGCGTGCACTTTCCCTGGTCCGAGCCCGTAAACATGGGGCCTCCGCTCAACACGATGTTCGACGACAGCGAGCCGACCCTCTCGTTCGATGGCGCAACGGATGCTTTCGTTCCGGTTCACCTGAGGTTCTGTCTTATACGCGAGAGATAAGACTCCGCACGCTCGACTTGTCCAGCTCTGCTCAGTGTCACAACTGAAGTGACGCTGACGCGAACAGTCGTATCGTGCGAGCCGGTTTCTTCAACTTCGACCCGGAGGGAGCGCGCGCCCGATGGCAGGGCCGCATCGCGAGCCGCAATGAGCCACGTCGCATCGTTGAGCTGCAGAAGACTTTCCCTTACGAATCCGGTCTGCCCTACCGCCTCGAGTGCCGCTTGCAGGATTAGAGAGTTGGATCCGAAGAATGCCTTCTCGTGATGAACGGTGGTCCTCGGAAGCATCGCGGGAGAGGTGCAGAGCAACGCTCTCGGGCTTACGACAAAGAGCAGCCCGCAAGTCGGCGGCGGCTTGGCGGGTGGTGGCTTCGGGAGGGTGACAACAGCAGGCGGCTTCGCTGCTTCACGGATCGTCACTCCAGCAAGCACCACCGGCGTCGAGCTGAGCCTGATGACGATCTGGACGTGCACGCCGGCAGTGACCGACAGTACGGTGTCCACAGGCACATACCCGATGTATGTCGCTCGCAGATGGTACCGCCCGGGCGGAAGTCGGTCGAACCTGAAGGTTCCTTTCGCGTTCGAAGGACCCGGGCGAGCAGCACCTACGAGCCAGACCCTTGCAGCCAGCGGTCGGCCGTCCTCCCGGGTCAACACTATTCCCCCGATCGAGCCCGTGGGCCCCTGCGCCAACAGGCCCTGAGTCGGGGGCAGGAAGAGGGCAAGGGTAAGGATCAGCTTGTGCAAGGTCGGGAAAATTAGTCACCCTGCGCACACGTGGCGTCGTGGCCCTCGCGGGCAGGCAGTTATCCTCTGGATCGTGACGCTGGTATGTCTTCTGCTTTTGACGCAGGAGCTTTCAAACGGAGAGAGGCTACAACCGGTCGGAGGCCGCCAGGGGCTTAACTGCCCGACATCTTCCGCTCCGGCGGCGCACGGTGAAGGTTCAATACTGCTGCCGGCCATTGCTGGAGGCAGCGAACATCGCGCGCCCACAATGAGCGTGGTGTCTGTCGCCGCGTCCACAAGCCCGGAGCTCGAATGAAATCCATCATTGTCAGAACGATTCCCATGCTCATGCTGCTCCTGGCAGCGTGCGACAGCTCGACGCGTCCTGGCGGCCGCGGAACGTTGACGGCGCAGCTCACCTCGCCGAATGGTGCCGAAGGCGCTGCAGTGCTCGACGTCGTCGGCGCTGTCGAATCGTTGGCTGCACCGAGCGACGTTTCCATTTACACCACGCCAATCGCGAACGGAACCCGAGTTGTCCTCGTGCGGATGACTCCCGGGGAGCTGTCGATGAATGTCACCGTTGCGGATATCTCGAAGCCGCCGGCGATTTCTGTCGTCCAGGTCGCCGACGGCGGCGACCGGCTGCGTGAGCCGCTCACTCAATACGCGGTAACTCTCCGATGATGCGCCGGCTCGGTTTTCTCGCCGCTCTATTCGTCGCCGCGACAACGTTGCGGGCGCAGGATATCGAGATGATGGCGCGGCGCAACGCGCGCCCGCTCCCTCCCGGTTATTACCAGCGCCTCCTGTTCGAGCCGGACGCGTTCGAGCTGAAGCGCGGATGGCGCAACAGGCTTGCTCGCGCCGAGGTGACCGCAAGCTCCGTCGCGGGAATTCTGCCGCTCGTCGTCATCCCCGCTCTTTTTTCAGACAGCGAGGCGCCCACTGACATCATCAGCACCCCCGTGCTCCAGGCCCGCCTCTTCGACGAGCTCTCGCCCACAACAGTTACTGCGTTCTACCGGGAGGTGTCGCTTGGCAAGCTCACGATCGGGGGCCGTGTAACACCCTGGGCCACCACGAACATGCCGCTGCAGGACGTAGTCGGCGAATCGATGGGTCTGGGTTCCGATGCCAAGGTGCGCCAATGGCTGACTCAGGCGGTTGCCAGCGTTGACGCCAGTGTTGACTTCGGGCAGTTCGACAACGACGGACCTGACGGCATTCCGAACAGTGGCGACGACGATGGCCGTGTCGACGGCGCCGCGTTCCTGTTTCGGGAGATCGATGCTGCCTGCGGTGGTCCGGGCATCTGGCCCCATCGCTCACGAATCGCGTCCGGCACAACTCCGGCGGCGGCGACGAACGACCGCCGCCCCAATGGGCAGCCAATCGTCGTCGATGATTACATGGTGCTCGGAGCGCGGGTGTGCAGCGGTACACGCGCCCTCGATGTAAACGTCTTCGCGCACGAGACAGGTCACGTGCTCGGCCTCCCTGATTACTACGATGCGTCCGGCGGGCTTCTTCGAACGCAGCGGCGATGGGTCGTCGGCTGCTGGGAGCTGATGTCTGCAGGCTCATGGGGCTGCGGGCGAGGGCCTCAGGGCGACGTCGTGCTCCCGTCGCATATGGGGCCGTATCCGAAATCGTTACTTGGGTGGATCGCACCGAAAGTCGTCGCTGTTGGACTTCGACCGGAGCAGCACACGCTGCGCCCTGCATACTCGAGCGGTGACGCGCTTCGCGTTCCGCTGTCGCCGAGTGAGTACCTTCTCGTCGAGTATCGCGCGCGACTTGGATTCGATGCCGGCCTCCCCGCGTCTGGCTTGCTGGTGTATCACGTCGAGACTGGGCGGTCATTTCTTCCCTGCCAGACGTGCCCCCGCCGGTATTCCTATTCACTTCTGGAAGCCGATGGCGACACCGCCCTGCTGCGGGTCGAGACCAGCGGCGGCAATCGCGGGGAGGGAACCGATGTGTTCGGTGTTCCGCGAGCTGTGCTTGACGACGTGACGCTGCCGTCGAGTCGCTTGAATAACGGTACGTCAACAGGGGTCAGGCTGACCGGGATGATCGTCGACGCAGCTGCCGGACTGGCGCGCGTAACGGTGTCCCTCTCTCCTGCCCGCTTCGCCGTAGAGGCACTCATCTCCGCGCTCGGCTTGACTCCGTTGGCTTCGGCGGATCAGACTCTCCTGGATTCAGCCGGAAACGCAAACGGGCGCTACGACGTCGGGGACCTGAGGGCGTTCCTTCGAATTCGTGCCGAGAATCCGTAAGCCGGACGCCTCAGCGGGAGGAGCTCCTTCTCCCCAAACGTCTGGAAACGCCGGTCTGAGCACACTGAAGACGGATGCCGGATGAAGAAGACCTCGATCATGATTGCGTGCGCGCTGCTCAGTGTTTCCGCTACTGCGCAGAGCCCAGGCGTGACCATTCATGCGCAACGCGCGATAGACGGCAAGGGTAACGTGCTCCGCGACGTCACTGTCACTGTCGCGGGCGCGAGGATAACGCGCATCGAGCGTGGACGCGGGGCCCGGCGGGCAGACTACGAGCTTGGGACCCTTACGCTGCTCCCTGGATTGATCGATGCACATGCACACCTGTCGTGGTACTTCAACAGAAAAGGCCGCCTTCACACCGATGACGATGGCGACACGCCGGTCCAGTCCATTCTGTCCGAAGCTGGGAACGCATACGCGACGCTCCTCGCCGGAATCACTACAGTCCAGAATCTTGGCTCGCCTCAGGACAAGGATGTGCGTGACTGGATCAACGCGGGTACGATTCCCGGTCCCCGCGTCCTCACTTCCCTCGAGCCGATAGAGGATTCGACCCTCACTCCCGCCCAGCTTCGGGATTCCGTGCGCGCTCGAAAGGCGCAGGGCGCGGACGTCGTCAAGATCTTCGCGTCACGGAGTATTCGTCAGGGCGGCTCGGCCACTCTTTCACCAGAACAGCTGGGAGCGCTTTGCGGTGAAGCGCGGGCGCTCGGCCTCCGCACGCTGGTGCACGCGCATAGTGCGGAATCGATGAAGCGTGTCACCAATGCGGGATGCACGCAGATCGAGCACGGAATCTTTGCAACTGATGAAGTGCTGCGCGAGATGGCGAGGCGGGGGACGTACTTCGATCCACAGTGCGGTCTCATCTTTCGCAACTATCTGGACAATCGCGCGAAATACGAGGGGATCGGTAATTACAATGAGACGGGATTCTCGGCTATGGAGAGAGCGATCCCGCTCGCGGAAGCGACGATCAGACGAGCGGTGACAACTCCAGGTCTCAAGGTCGTATGGGGCACCGATGCCGTCGCTGGGGCGCACGGAAGAAACGTCGAGGACCTTATCTGCCGGGTTGAGCGGGGTGGACAGAGCGCGATGGACGCGATCACTTCAGCGACTTCCCTGGGGGCCGAGGCGATGGGATTGAGCGACAGGATCGGCTCGATCGCGACGGGACTCGAGGCTGATCTTGTCGCGGTCGACGGCGATCCCTCCGCGGATATCACCGCGTTACGACGCGTACGTTTTGTGATGAAGGGCGGAAAGGTCTTTCTGTTCAAGCCGGGCGCGTCGAAATCAACGGTACGATGAGCGGTCTGGTTAGGCGTGTTTCGCTCGTTTTCTGACTTTGCGGGCGCAGGCCTGCAGTAGGGTTGACGGGATTCCTTGGCCGGGGCACGTCATACCTTCACCGGGTGGAAGTGGGGAGTCGCCGCGCGAACAATGCAGCGTGCGTTTTCCCCGGTTGAGCTTCCGCCCTCAGGCTTTCGTTCGAATTTTGCATCTGTGCATCCGTGGCCGAGCGCGGATTTCTGGAGGAGGAGAACCACGTCCCTCGAGTCGCGCCGCGGTCTTCATCCCCGCCCAAAAGGAGAACAAATGAAAAGTTACAGGTGGCTGACAGTCCCGACGCTTGCGATGGCACTTGTCGCTGGATGCGAGGACGATGGAGTTTCGCCGACAGAATCTCGTTTCAGCGCAACACTGAACGGCGCAAGCGAGCGTCCGACGCCAAATACAAGCGCGGGAGCCGGTACCGCAACGTTCACAGTCTCCGCCGATCGGAACACTCTCAGCTGGAACATCACGATGACAGGAACCAACAATGTGACTGCGTCTCACATTCACGTTGGCGGAAAGGAAGTAGCCGGCCCGATCGCATTTGGCCTCTTCAGCGCGACGCCAACAAACAATCCCGCCATTACAGGCTCGGTTACGCGCGCGACCTACACGTCTCCACTCGGAATCTCCTTCGACGCATTGCTGTCTCTGATGGAGAGCGGCGACACCTACGTGAACGTTCATACTGACAATGGTGTGGCGCCCCAGAACACCGGCCCTGGAGACCTCGCCGCTGGCGAGATCAGGGGGCAGATTACGAGAATCCCGTAGCGCGGCCGCGATGCCGCAGATTTGGTCAGGATCGTATTCGCAGGAGTGCCGGTTCGGATAAGCTCGGGCTCCTTCAGCTCGAGTTACGAGCGACCTGACCTCGTTGCCGATATCGCTGACGAGCAGATCGCCGCTTGTGCAGTGTACTTTCTCGAGCACGGGCCACAGGTTTACTAGTCCCATAGCTATCACTTCACCCCAGATGGAAATCTCAATGATTGACGCCCCTTATTCTCATCCCCGCAGACGCTTTCTCGGCCGCGCAGCCGCACTATTCGCGGCGTTCGGTGCTGGAGTTCCTTCAATCGCGCGCGCCGACGGTCTCCTCGCTGGACCCGGTCTCGATTCAACGCACGATGCGTGGATGAAGCCACTCAAGGGGAAACATCGGCAGATCTTTCACGCCACTGCGGCGGCAGACGCAGCAATGCTGATGGCGAACAACTTTCTCGATGCATACTCCGAGGCGTTCTACGCGAAACCCGGTGAGATCAACGCCGTAATCGGAATCCACAGCGCTGCACTGCCTCTTGGATTCAATGACGCAGCGTGGGCGAAATACTCGCTGGGCAAGAGCGGCAGCGTCACCGATCCTGCCACCAAAGAGCCAGCGGTCAAGAACATCTTTGCTTCCGGGGGTCGCTTGAGCGTCGAAGAATCCCAGAAGCGCGGAATCGTCTTCCTCATGTGCAACACTGCTCTCCGGCTGCGGTCTCGCGCGATCGCGACGGAAAGAGGCGAGACCTACGAGGCCGTTTACGAAGACCTGAAGGCGTCGCGGCTGCCCGGCATGATTCTCGTCCCGGCGCTCGTCGTAGCAATCAACCGCGCCCAGGAGGGCGGGTTCACCTACCTGCGCGTCTGAGTTTGAGTCCGGGGGAGCCATACAGCTCGAAAACCCTTGGCACCGATTCAAAAGCAGGAATGGGTACTGACATTCACGCGGCTCGATGCGGCGGGTAGCGAAATAGGACGCTACCCGTCTCGGGATGACTCGATGCTTGCGGCGCAACGCCATTTTGATCGCGCAACCGGATTGCAGGATCCGGCCGAGCAGGAAGAGCTCGGATGGCAGATGTCGTTTGCGTCCGCCACCGCCGTCTCTCACATCGGTGCCTACCGCGTTGTACGCGCAGACCTTCGCAGAGGTTAAGCCGGAGCTGCGCCACCATCCGCAGTGCGATCCGACGCAGCTTGCAGAGCGTTCGAGCTCCGCGTCGTTCAGCTCACGCGTTCGCGAACACCTCGAGTGTCGCTCCATGCACTGACCGCGCCCGGTCGGAGCAGAGGTACATCGTCGCATCGGCGATGTCGTCCGCACTCACCCAGCTGGCTGCCCGCGCTTCGCCCATCGCCGCCCGATTTTCGGCGGTGTCGATGGTCGAGGCAACGATCAGATTGACGTGAATTCCCTCAACGCGTACCTCGGCCGAAAGGGATGAAGTCAGAGCGCCGAGTGCCGCTTTCGATGCAGCATAGGCAGCGATACGAGGTCCGGGGTTGTCCGCCGCGCGCGAGCTGAGGCCGACGATCCATCCACCGTGCCGCTCGCGCAGCGCCGGCAGTATCGCTCTGTAGCATTGAAATGCAGAAGTCAGATTCAACGCGATCATCCGGTCCCAGACGGAACTCGCATTGTCTTCGTCGAACGCGGCTGCCGCAAAGCCTCCGACTAAATGAATGAGCGTGTCCGGAGGTTTGCCAAAGGCCGCGCGCGCTTCGCTCACCATGTCTTTTGCGCCGGCATCCGTAGTGACGTCGGTAGCCAGCGTGGCCACACCACCGGTCCACCTGTCCGCCGAGAATTCCGAGAGCCACGTGTCGATGGCGCGCCGGCTGTGGTCGACGACGAGCACTGATGCACCCGCGGCGAGCCAACGCGCAGAAATTGTACTGCCAACTGCGCCGGCACCGCCGGTGATTATTACGACGCGGCCCGTTGCGTCGATGTCGCTCACGTGCGTGGTCGCGTTCCGGGTGGAACCTGATGAGCTGGCGCTACCGATCCACAATCCAGGGTTTTGCCGGCTGCGTGTCCGATGGGCTCGACTCAATCATCGAGACCACCGCTCGGCAAAGGATGTAAACCCGCCGTCCATTCGCGTGAAAGGCGATCATCGAGACCGCGGGATCGGCAACCGAGTTGACTACGGTATCGTAATCGTCTGGCTCAACCATATGGGTATCGCCAGTGACGAGCTTGAGAGTGAGTTTCGGAGGATTTCTCTTCTTCTGAGTCGGGTTGGTTTGTTGCTGAGTGACAGTACCCTGTTTCTTCGCCACAGTACCCTGCGTCCGAGCCGGATTAGTCATGCTGCCGTAACCTCTCGAGATAAGAGAATGGAACTTCCGCAGATCATGTTCGAGACGAACGTGGCCTGCTTTGCAGGTTGCATCTCAAAGCCTTAAACTTTAGCTTGCAAAGTACTTTGGATAAACAAGGAGGATCGCCCGTTTGAAGACGAGAATTCAATCGAGGCATGATTGTGCCGTCAGCGGTTACCCATTCGAGCGGGAAGTGTGACCATGCAGCTCGACATCCGCAATATCTCCAAGACCTATCCGAATGGCGTGCAGGCGCTGAAGGACGTCACCCTCACAATCCCGGCGGGGATGTACGGGCTGCTCGGCCCTAATGGCGCTGGAAAGTCCACGCTGATGCGGATCATCGCGACACTCCAGGAACCGGACAGCGGTACCATCGAGCTCGGCGACATCG
>DATAIM010000327.1:0-2524 GCA_036262655.1 Gemmatimonadaceae bacterium
GCGTCCGCACCGAGAATGCCGAGCATTCGCACTTCTGCCCGCGTCTCGAACGACGGCCCGGGCAGGCAGGCGTAGACCCCTTCCTTGATCCCGATTCCGACCTTCGCAGCGGTTGCGCGCAGCAACGCGCGCAACTCCGAGTCATAGGGAGCGCTCATGTCGGGGAATCGCTCATCTCCTTCCTCGACAGGGCCGGTTAGCGGGTTGAGTCCTGTCAGGTTGAGATGATCCTCGATGATCATCAGGTCTCCCGCCGAAAGATCGCGCCGGATTCCTCCTGCTGCATTCGACACGAGATACGTCGTGACGCCGAGGGCGTGCATCACACGTACCGGGAACGCGGCGAGCTGGACAGGATGACCTTCATACATGTGAAAGCGCCCAGCCAGCGCGATCACCTCCCGGCCGCTGAGCCGGCCTGAGACGATCGCTCCGGCGTGACCGGCAACCGTCGCAGTCGGGAACCCGGGCACCTCGGCGAATGGTATGCGAACTGGGTCGTCGAGGTCGCTCGCGAGGCCTCCGAGCCCTGATCCAAGCACGATGCCGATCTGCGGTACAACGTCGCCAATGCGCTTCCGAATTGCGTCAGCAGAGCGATCCGCAGCCCTTCTGCCGTACGGCGACGTCACGTTTCCCCTGCTATCGAAGACATCTCCGCGGAAACATTCTCGAGCAGCTTTACGCGTTGTTCCCAGGGGAGGAACGCGCTTTCGAAGCCGTTCAAGGCGATCGTGTGGAGCTCGTCAAGCGTGAAGTCGAGATGCTTCGCGGCAAAGGCATACTCGTCAGTGAGTGTCGTGCCGCTCATCAGCCGGTTGTCGGTATTGAGCGTGAGGTTCATGCCGCGGTCAAAGTACTCGCGCAGGGGGTGCGACTCGTAAGACCTGGCCGCGTGAGTCTGCACGTTCGACGTGAGGCAGATTTCCAGACCGATGCGCCGGTCGTTCACATACTGGGTCAGCTCCGGGTCTTCGATCAACCGTGTGGCATGTCCGAGCCGGTGCGCGCCGCAGGAGTGTACCGCATCGCGAACCGAACGGGGACCGTCCCCTTCCCCGGCGTGCACTGTCACCGCCAGCGCGTGCCTTCGAGCATACGCGAATGCGTCGGCATGGACGGACGCGGGGAATCCCAGCTCTCCACCAGCAAGGTCGAACGCTACCACGCCCTCGTTCTTGTAAGCGACCGCGAGCTTCGCAAGCTCGAGTGATGTCTCCGGCGGAAGCTGCCGGAGCGAGCAGACGATCGACCGCGCGATGATTCCGTGATCTCGTTCCGCGCGCTCGAGTCCGCGGATCTGCGCCTCGAGCGCTTCGGCCAGGTCGAGGCCACCGCGGCTGTTCAGAATCGGTGCGTTGCGCACTTCGATGTACCTGACGCCGTCGGCCGCTGCATCGGTACCCAGCTCGTATGCGATTCGCTCGATCGCTTCCGCCGTCTGCATTACCGAAACGGTGATCTCGAACCGCTTCAGGTAATCCTCGAGTGATTTCGCGTCGCTGACGAGCATGTAATCCCGCAGCTCGTCTGCCGAGCTCGCGGGCATCCGGATGTCGTACTCGCGGCCGAGCTCGAGAAGCGTCGCGGGGCGAACAGAGCCGTCCAGATGACAGTGAAGCTCCGCCTTGGGAATGCGGCGCAGTCGTTCAGTCGTCAGCATCAACGATGATATCGAATCCGCCGGCAAAGATGAAGCGCCGGCGCGCTTTCACTGGGCGATGAAGATGCGGTTTTCCGTGGGGGGCGCGATTGGTGATGGAAGGGTTCTCACGTAACCTGTCAGCGCGTCGAGGTCGACAATGTCGAGCGGCGTAATGTGCGTGCCTTCAGGCGGCCCCATGTTGCTGCCACCGGTCCCCATGAAGTTGTTCACTATCACATTGTAGATCGCATCGTCGACGAGTGTTCGACCTTCCGGAAGCCTCAGCGAGAGAATTCTCTCGCCTTTCGGCTTATCGGGGTTGTAGCCTATCGTGATGCCGCTCACATGGACCGGAATTTCGTCACCGCCGAGCAGCTTCTCGAGGTACTGTCGTACCTGTGCGCCGGTCATTCTAAGACTGTAAAGAGTGTTGGCGAAAGGTTGTACCTCGTAAAGCGTGCCATATGTCACATCGCCCGCGGGAAGGCTCGTCCGGATCCCGTGGTTGTTCATGATCGCGATGTCCCCCTTCGCGGCCCAACGCTGGGCGTCGGCGACGAGATTACCAAGCGGATACTGGCTCCCTGTGCGGGTGAGCGTGACAGCGAGCGTCCCGTAGCGCCGCCTGACGATGGCGGCGACACGGGCAGTCGCACGCCGAACGATCGAGTCCACCCCCTGATGAGCGGCGGTTTCCGCAACCGACACCGGGCGGATTTCAGCAACCGCCTGACCGGACGGCCTGCCATCCGTTGACAGAGGAATGTCTACAACCGCGACCGCCTGGCCTCCCGATCGGGCCTGCACGACAGGGAACCCGCGCACATAGGTGTCGACGAGACTGTGTGTATGCGCCGAGATGAGGGCGTCGATTTTTTC
>DATAIM010000328.1:0-8398 GCA_036262655.1 Gemmatimonadaceae bacterium
GACGGCGCAGTGGCTCGGTGCGACGCAGACGGCGCGCGCGATACTCGGGGAAGGAGGGCATGCCTACTCGGGTTGCGGCGGTATCAGCTGTGGAGAGTTGCGCAGCTCCATCAACAAGCTCGACGCACCGCGCGTCCGCAAGTCCGCCGCAAGCGCGCGGCCGCTGGCTTCGGGCGACTCGTTGTCGACGCGTGCCGAGCCGCGAACGAAGTCGCGCCCTCCGGTATCGCTCACGAAACCGTGGAGCATCAGAACTCCGGAATCATCCACGGCCGCAAGTGCGCCAATCGGCACCTGGCATCCACCTTCGAGGGCCGCGAGAAAAGCACGTTCCGCACGGGTCGCTGTCGCGGTGCGCACGTCATTCAGGTGTCCGAATATGTCACTCATTTCCTCGTCATCACTCCGCATCTCCACAGCGATCGCCCCCTGCCCCGCCGCAGGCAGCCAGCCGGGCGGCTCGAGGAACTGCGTGATCCTCTGGCGGGCACCCAGCCGGATGAGACCGGCGGCGGCGAGAATCGCGGCATGAACCTGACCCGTCTCCACCTTTCGCAGACGGGTGGGAACATTTCCGCGAAGCTCGACGACCTCGAGATCGGGTCGCGTCGCGAGAAGCTGCGCCCGCCGCCTCAGGCTCGACGTTCCCACGCGCGAGCCGGCCGGGATTGCGGCAAGGTCGTCCGCCTGCGTCACCGCGTTGACGACGAGAACATCACGCGGATCCTCGCGCTCGAGAATGGCGCCTATCGTGAGGCCATCCGGCAGCTCTGTCGGGAGATCCTTGAGCGAGTGCACACAACAATCGACCTTCCTTTTCACGAGCGCGACCTCGAGCTCGTGCGTAAACAAACCCTTTGCGCCGATCTCGCTGAGAGGCTCGTCCAGCTTCCTGTCCCCCGTGGTCTTGAACGTCACGAGCTCGCACGACTGGCCACGAGCCTCGAGCGCAGACTCGACAATTCGCGCCTGCCGGAGGGCGAGGTCGGATGCCCGTGTCGCGATACGGATCGTGCGGCTCACTCGAGCGCGCGCTCTACTGCTGCGATAAGCCCCTCGGTGGTCGACGTTTCCGCCTCGGCCAGCAGCTCGATCCCTGCTGCGTTGAGCGCCTCGGTCGTCTGCGGCCCGATCGACACGGCAGGCGCCCTGAGGGACAGCTCCTCTCCTACGAGGTCGACGTACGCACGAACCGCCGATGCCGACGTGAAAGTGACGACGGTCACGCTCCCGCTCTCCAGTGAGCGCTTCAATCTTTCCGCTCCGCGTCCGTCGCTTATGGAACGGTAAGCGTTCATGATGCTGACATCAGCGCCCATAGCGAAAAGTCCGTCGGGAAGAACATCCCGCGAGCCCTCCGCGGTGACATACAGCACTCGCGACCCAGCCACATCGTCGCGCTGCTGCAGCTTATCGAGAAGGCCTTCGGCGACGAACCGCTCCGGTATCACGTCCACTGCGATGCCGTGCTCGAGCAGGGCTCCGGCGGTAGCGGGTCCGACAGCGGCGATTTTGAGACCGGCAAGCGCACGTGCGTCGCGTCCGCCTCCAAGAAGCTGCTCCCAGAAGATCCTGACGCCGTTCTGGCTGCTGAAGATGAGCCACGCATACTCCTCGAGGCGCTGCATCTCGTCACGAAGCGCAGAAAGATCGAGCCGCGCGATCCGCGTCGCCGGCATCTCCAGCACTTCCGCACCGAGCTCGGCAAATCGCTCGGCGAGCGTCGAAGCCTGGGCCGTTGCTCGCGTCACTACGATCCGGCGGCCGAAGAGCGGACGGTTCTCGAACCAGCTGATCTCGTCCCGCAGGACAACAGGCCAGCCGATGATCGTGATCACTGGCGCAGAGATGCCAGCTGTCCGGACCTCGCCGGCAATGGTCGACAGTGTCGCGGTGACGGTCCGCTGCTTCGGGTGAGTTCCCCATTGCACTGCCGCAGCGGGAATATCCGGAGACATTCCGCCCGCAATGAGCGCTTTCGCAATCGCGGGAAGAGTCTTCACTCCCATGTACAGAACAAGCGTACTGCCCGATTGCGCGAGCGCGCTCCAGTTGGTCTGTGTTGCCGTCTTACCGGGATCTTCGTGCCCGGTGACGAACGTCACTGAGGCGCCGAGCCCTCGATGCGTTACCGGAATTCCGGCGTAGGCTGCGGCAGCGATGCCCGCGGTCACTCCGGGGACAACCTCGAAAGGAACGCTCGCGTCGTTCAGGGCCTGCGCTTCCTCGCTGCCGCGGCCGAACACGAACGGATCGCCGCCCTTGAGCCGGACGACCCGCTTTCCTTCGCGCCCAAGCTTCACGAGCAGCTCGTTGATCTCATCCTGCGTAGCTGATCGCTTGTCGCCGCCGCGTTTCCCAACGTTGTAAAGCTCGGGATAGCCTGCTTCGACCGCCTCGTCGGGGATGAGGTCGCGATTGGCGAGCGCATCGTACACAATCGCATCAGCGGTTTCCACGAGCTTCTTTCCGCGCACGGTGATCAGGCCCGGATCACCCGGACCCGCGCCAACCAGATAGATCATTCCCTGCTTGTCGCTCAGGCCGCGCTCCGCTCGTCGGCCCCGTGCATGGATGCGGGATCCACTCCGGTGCGCTCACACCAGGCGGCGTATTCCGTGGGAGATATCTCGGAGGGCTTGATCTCACTCCGTCCCCCCCAGAACACGTTCGTGTACGCGACCGGAATTCCGGCTTCGGCAAGATGACCATCGATCGCTCGCTTGTGGGCGAGCATCAGGTCTTTCTCGGTACCATGTGCGACGGCCATGATATTGACGTTCGCGAATTCGGGACCGCCCTCCCGCCAGTATGCATGGGTCACGATGTGGTGACGGCCGACCTCACGTCCCGCTTCGATCTCGCGCCCTTCGGGGACTCGCCAGTGAAAGAGAGCGTTGTATCGCGTTACGCGAGCGCCACCTGCCGAGGGCTTCACGTGCTCGAGAAAAGTCGAGAAGCGACCGATTACGCCACGCTCATTGAGGGACCGCGCGACACTGATGAAGCGATCGTACTCGACTCCTGCCTCAGCCGCCCGCTCACGCCATGGAGATCGCTTCAGCTCATCTGCACGGAGCTCGCGCTTGAGCGGCCCGAGCACGCGCCACTCGAGATCAGAGAGCTCAACGATATTGGTGTCGAGCACAGCGCCTGGCTCTTCCGAGCGCGCTCCAGGCTCCATGCCTTTCCGCCGCACGTGACCTACTCCGAGCGCGAAGAGCCGCCGCGCCGGCATGATGCGGAAAGCTTCGGCACCAGTACGGGACGCAAGCAAGTCGCAATGCTTTCTCATCGAGTAGCCCTGTGGAACCTTGAGCGTGGTCCACAGGCGGTATGCAGAACCCGGAGTATCCGCGTCGGTCGAGCGAATGACGACGTGTCCGGAGAACGGGTCCTGCTGTGACATGTATTCAAACGCCGGATCGAGGAGGTCAGCTGGCACTTTCCACGCAATCAGCGCTCCGGGCGCGAGGTTTGTAGCCATCAGCGTCTGACGAATGCGGCGAATGGTGCCGGCCTCCAGCATGGCACGCAGCCGCTCGTGCACGATCGGCTCCGGGACCTCGGCCCGCATCGCGATCTCGGCGAATGGCTCCTCGCTGAATCCCGCGATCCGGTCTTCAGAAACAGCGAGAATGCGCGCGTTGACGGGGTCTGCTACCTCGACCGGAACGGTGAGATCAGTCATTCCCGCTGTTCGGCGTCGGGACGGAGCTTACGCGCCTCCATCGGATCACGAGCAGCAATACGTATCCGGCATAGATGACTGTCGCTGCCGCGTAAGCGAGATAATAGAAGCGCGAATTGTCAGGCACTGTACTCCTCCGGCGGATGTGCGTTGTCGCGAGCGACCGCATAGCGGTAGCGTGCGCGGAGCAGTGCGATGTAGAGCAGCGTGAATGCCGCGAACGCCATCAGAAGAGTCGTCAGCATCTCTCCAGGGAGCGACGGAGCACTCGGCTTCATGAGAATCGGACGCGGGTGAAGCGTGCGGAACAGGTAGACGCTCAGGTGGATGAAGGGAATCAACAGTGCCCCGAGAATTCCAAGCACGGCGCTGTATCGTGCCCGCAGAGCCCTGTCCTCGACCGCTCCCCGCAGCACGAGATATCCGGCGTACACGAACCAGAGAAACAACGTCAATGTCAGACGCGCATCCCACGTCCAGTACGCACCCCAGACAGGCTTCCCCCACAGCGGTCCCGTGACGAGGACAACTGTCGTGAACATCACGCCGACTTCGGCCGATGCCTCGGCGATCCTATCGAGGCGATCTTCACGCAACCAGAGGTAGAGGGCACTCGCGAGCGCGACGAGGGCGAACGCCATGAACGCCACCCACGCGGCGGGCGCGTGGATATATAGGATTTTCTGGGCCGGGCCCTGAACGGCCTCGAGAGGGGTAAAGAAAATCGCTCGAATGCAGGTCACGACGACCGCAGCGAAAGCCGCGACCGACAGCGGAGTCGGTTTCATTCCTCGAGAGTGAATGGATACGCCAGCGTACACGCGACGATGAACACGATGTCGAAGGCAACAAGCAATTTAAGCCACCCGACCGCATCTCCAACCGGGCGGCCGCTCATCAGCTTGGCCGTTGCCTGGGCAGCGGGAATTACGATCGGGACGAAGAAGGGCAGCGCGAGCATCGGCAGCAGCAATTCAGCGAGCCGCGTATTCACCGCCATCGCACTGAACAGAGTGCCTACGGCTACGAGACCGACCGCCGCGAGAAGCGCGATCATCGCAAGAGGTATGGCAACGCTCCCGATCGGCAGGTTGTAAAAGAGAGCGACTGCAGGAATCGCGATGACCTGCACGGCGCTCACGAACACCAGACTCGCGAGCGCCTTTCCAAGGAAGATCGACTCCCTCGATACCGGCGAAGCGAGAAGTCCATCGATTGCATGGTCTGGCTGCTCGACGCCGAAAGAGCGGTGCATCCCCAGCAAACCGGAAAAAGTGAAAATGATCCAGAGAACACCAGGCGCGAGGTCAATCGCCGAGACGGCAGTCGCATCCCACGCGAAGTAAAAGATCACGATCGCGAGGAGGGCGAACACGATCGCGGAGAGAAATGCGCTCCGTGTCCGGAACTCGATCGACATGTCTTTGCGCGCAATCAGCCATGCATCACGGAGAAGCTCACCCATTGGCTGACACCAGCTCCTGGTACTCGCGAGCAAAGCTTGACGGATTTACCGCCGAGCGAATCTCATGTCGTACGAGGCGCCCGCGATCCATGATCGCAGCGTGCGTCGCGAGGCCGAGCCCTTCGTCGATGTTGTGTGTCACCAGGATCAGAGCGGCACCCGCCGCGCGAAGCTCGCCGAGGAGTGACGCAAGCGCCTTTGCCCCCGCTACATCCAACCCCGTAAAAGGCTCGTCGGCGAGCACCACCGATGGCGAATGGACGATCGCACGCGCGACGGAGACCCGTTGCCTGAGTCCGCGGCTGAGAGCGCGAACAGGAGTGTCCGCGCGGTCGAGAACGCGCATCCGGTCGAGAGCTTCGGTCGCTTTGTCACGTGGATCGCGGACGCGGTACAACCGGGCGGCAAACTCTACGTTTTCCCGGGCAGTGAGCGCATCGTAGAGCAGCGTTTGATGGGAGATAACCCCGATCCTTCCCCTCACTTCCGGGCCACCGGGAAGGATCGCGTCGCCGATCTGTGCCTTCCCCGAGCTCGGGCGAAGCAGGCCGCCGAGCATGCGGAGGAGCGTTGTCTTCCCGGCGCCGTTAGGTCCGAATAGAGCCAGGGTTTCGCCGGTGCCGACCGACAGCGTTACGCCGTCAACTGCCCGCCGCGCTCCAAAGGAGCGGGTCAGGGCTTCAGTGGCGACAACGGCGCCGTTTGCGCTTTGCATGTGGGGCGAAAGGTGGCACTCTGGCGCGTGCCGTGCAAAACGGGATAACGTTCGCCAGCAACGCCCAACCGGCCGGCATATGAACGACATCGACGTCCTGCTTCAGGAAAATCGCAAGTTCCCGCCCGCGGATCAGTTTCGCCAACGAGCCCTCGTTTCATCGCCTGAGATCTACGCCGAAGCTGCAGGCGACTTCGAGGCGTTCTGGGCCAAACGTGCAGGCGAGCTCGAGTGGATCAAGCCATGGGACAAGGTCCTCGAGTGGAAGCCGCCGCACGCTGAATGGTTTGTCGGCGGAAAGCTCAACGCATCTGTCAGCTGCGTCGACCGCCATGCGAATGGCGCACGCCGCCACGCTCCCGCGATCATCTGGGAAGGCGAGCCGGGCGACGAGCGGACTCTGACATATGCAACGCTCCACGGAGAGGTAAACCGGTTCGCGAACGCCCTGAAGTCGCTCGGTGTCAACCGCGGTGATCGCGTCGCCATCTACCTGCCGATGATCCCCGAAGCGGCGATCTCCATGCTCGCCTGTGCAAGGATCGGCGCGATTCACTCCGTGGTTTTTGGGGGATTCTCGCCCGAATCACTGCGTGACCGCATCAACGACTCCGAATGCAAGGTCCTCATCACCGCTGACGGAAGCTTCAGGCGCGGACAGATCGTTCCCCTCAAGAGAAACGCGGACGAAGCGCTCGAAAGTACGCCGTCGATCCAGAAAGTAGTCGTAGTGAAGCGCGAAACCGTGGCCGGGCCCGGCTCAGCGGGCTCCAGAATAGAAGTCCCAATGAAGGAGGGACGCGATGTCTGGTACCACGACCTCGTGCAGGGTGCGAGCAGAGAATGTGAGCCCGAAGCGATGGATGCGGAGGACGTCCTCTTCATTCTGTACACGTCGGGAACGACAGGAAAGCCGAAAGGAATCGTCCACACAACGGGCGGTTACCTGACGGGTGTGACGACGACCACCCGACTGGTCTTCGATCTCAGGGAAGACGACGTCTTCTGGTGCACAGCCGACATCGGTTGGGTAACAGGGCATTCGTATCTCGTCTATGGCCCGCTCGCGAACGGGGCATCCTGCGTCATGTACGAGGGTGCTCCCGACAGCCCGGACAAGGATCGCTTCTGGGACATCTGCGAACGGCACAAGGTGACGATTCTGTACACCGCGCCAACAGCAATCCGCGCCTTCATGAAATGGGGTGCCGAGTATCCGGCGCGACACGATCTGAAGCAGCTGAGGCTTCTGGGCTCGGTCGGTGAGCCCATCAATCCTGAAGCATGGATGTGGTACCGTGAGCACATAGGGGGCAACCGCTGTCCGATCGTCGATACGTGGTGGCAAACCGAGACCGGTTCGATTGTCATCTCGCCTCTGCCCGGATTGACCGAGACCAAGCCGGGCAGTGCAACGAAGGCACTTCCGGGTTATTTCGCGGAGCTGCTCGATCACAACGGGGATGTGATACCCGTCGGTGGCGGCCTGCTAGCCCTCACGAAGCCATGGCCCTCGATGCTGCGCACGATCTGGGGCGACGATCAGCGTTACGTCGACACCTATTTCTCCAGGTGGCCCGGGCGGCCCGACCTGTACTTCCCGGGCGACGGCGCGAAGCGGGACGACGACGCGTATTTTTGGATCCTCGGGCGGGTAGATGATGTCCTGAACGTTGCGGGACATCGTATCGGGACGATGGAGGTCGAATCGGCGCTCGTGGAGCATCCAGCCGTTGCCGAAGCGGCTGTCGTCGGCCGAACGCACGATCTCAAGGGGCAGGCGATCGCGGCATTCGTCACGCTGCGGGATGGCCGGGAGAAGAGCGGCGAGCTCCGGGAAGAGCTCCGCGCTTTTGTGGCGACGAAAATAGGGGCGCTGGCCCGTCCGGACGACATCCTTTTCTCCGCTGACCTTCCGAAAACGCGCTCGGGGAAGATCATGCGCCGCCTGCTTCGCGATATCGCGGAAGGCCGCATTCTTGGCGACACGACGACACTCGCCGACCCCGCGGTCGTCGCAGGGCTCAAGGAGCAGTACGAGTCCCTGGAGTGACGAGCTGACCGTGGTACAGAGCCTGCTTTAGATTAAGTGGTGAGGCATCAAACAACCCGGACGGTCAAATGCTAGGTGGTCTGTTCCCCGAGTCGATCTTTGGAAGGAAGCTCAACCCGAACGCCGAGCGCCGGCTGCGCCTTTCCCAGGCCCGCGCGGAGGAGACAATCATCCGCGCACACGTGGACAACGCGCTGATGTTCGTCGACACGCTGGCTGAGGATCTGTCGTTCGACCGGGCGATCGATACCTATATCCGGGTGATGGGAATCCCTGAGCCGCTGGCATCGACGGTTGCTACACGCGCGCTAGTGAGCCTTGGCCGCGATCTCGTACCATTCCGGAGGCGTGCGCGCGAAGAAGGACAGGATGATGAGGAGGTCAAGCCGCGCCTGCGTCTGGACGATGCTGCTGCCCGGCAGCGAAGCGTGAAGAGGGCGTAACCCGCGCTCGGCGGGCTATTGCTCTATCGAT
>DATAIM010000329.1:0-2167 GCA_036262655.1 Gemmatimonadaceae bacterium
ATCCCGCGCTCGAGAATGAATGCGCTCCCGATGTTCGACGTCATGATGATCACGGCGTTCCGGAAATCCACGGTACGACCCTGTGAATCCGTCAGGCGTCCATCGTCGAGAATCTGAAGCAGGATGTTGAATACGTCCGAATGCGCTTTCTCGATCTCATCGAAAAGAATCACCGAGTAAGGACGGCGACGAATCGCTTCTGTGAGCTGGCCGCCTTCCTCATAGCCAACGTATCCCGGAGGGGCACCAATGAGCCGTGCGACGGCGTGCTTCTCCATGTACTCCGACATGTCGATCCGGACCATCGCATGCTCGTCGTCGAACAGAAATTCGGCGAGCGCCCTCGCGGTTTCCGTCTTTCCCACACCCGTCGGGCCGAGAAAGATGAAAGAGCCGATCGGACGGTTGGGATCCTGGAGACCGGCGCGTGAGCGGCGGACTGCGTTCGATACAGCTCGTACTGCCTCCTGCTGTCCGACGACTCTCTCCTGAAGAAGCGACTCGAGGCGGGTGAGCCGCTCGCGTTCGCCTTCCATCATCCTCGACACCGGAATACCGGTCCACCGCGCGACGATCTCCGCGACATCGTCCGCCGTCACTTCCTCCTTCAGAAACCGGCTGCCGCCTTCCTGCTTGCTCGCCAGCTGCTGCTCCGTCTCTCTCAGCTCCTGCTCCAGTTGCGGAATCGTTCCATACGTGATTTCCGCCGCACGGCCTAGATCGCCGGATCTCGTCGCCTGCTCTGCCTGGTTCCGTGCTTCCTCCATCTGCTGCTTGATGCGTCCGACGGAGCCCAGCGTCTCCTTTTCGTTTTGCCACTGCTGTTTCATTGCGTTGGACTTCTCGCGAAGCTCGGCCAGCTCGCGCTCGAGCGCTTCCCGCCTCTCCCGCGACGCCTTGTCCTTTTCTTTCGTGAGGGCCTGACGCTCGATCTCCAGCTGGGTGATGCGCCGCTCCACTTCATCGATCTCCTGCGGCATCGAGTCGATCTCGATGCGCATCCTCGATGCTGCCTCGTCGATGAGGTCGATGGCCTTGTCTGGAAGGAAACGATCTCCGATGTACCGGTTCGACAGCGTTGCCGCCGCGACGACGGCACCATCGGTGATGCGGACACCGTGATGCACCTCGTAGCGCTCCTTTAGACCACGAAGAATGGCGATCGTGCTTTCCACGCTCGGCTCGCCAACATAGACCGGCTGGAAGCGGCGCTCCAGCGCCGCATCCTTCTCGATGTGTTTGCGATACTCGTCGAGTGTGGTGGCGCCAACCACCCGGAGCTCTCCCCGTGCGAGAAGCGGCTTCAGCATGTTGCCGGCGTCCATCGAGCCCTCGGCCTTGCCTGCGCCGACGAGCGTATGCATCTCATCGATGAAGATGACGAACTTGCCCTCGGACGCGGTGATTTCCTTAAGTACCGCCTTCAAACGCTCTTCGAACTCGCCACGGAATTTCGCTCCTGCGATCAATGCTCCCAGATCTAGCGAGAGAAGACGCTTGCCGCGCAGTCCTTCGGGCACGTCACCGTTTGTTATGCGCTGCGCGAGACCTTCTGCAATGGCGGTCTTCCCAACGCCCGGCTCACCGATGAGCACCGGATTGTTTTTCGTGCGGCGCGAAAGAACCTGAATGACGCGGCGAATCTCTTCGTCGCGGCCGATCACCGGGTCGAGCTTTCCCTTCCGCGCAGCCTCGGTGAGGTCGCGCGTGTAGCGCTGGAGTGCCTGATACTGGTTCTCCGGATTCTGATCGGTGACGCGGTGCGTTCCGCGAACCTGCTGGAGCGCCTCGAGAAGAGCGTCGTGTGTCACTCCTGCTTCGTTGAGGAGCCGTCTCGAGTCGGTTCCCTTGACTTCGCTCAGCGCAAGCAGGAGATGCTCGGTGGAGACGAACTCATCCCCGAGGGTCTTTCCTTCCGCCTCTGCGCGATCGAAGACCTGATTCAGCTCTCGCGAAAGGTTTGGCTGCGCGTCTGATTGCTTCGGGTAGCGTGCGGCTTCCTTTGAGCCGTTCTCGCGCAGGGCGGCCAGACTGACTCCGAGCTTCTGGAGGACGGGAATGACAATCCCTTCGTCCTGATCGAGGAGCGCAAGGAGCAGATGGAGGTCGTAGACCTGAGGATTGCCGGCCTGTCTCGCGAGGGAGACGGCGTCGTTGATGGCCTCAC
>DATAIM010000330.1:0-6089 GCA_036262655.1 Gemmatimonadaceae bacterium
CGCCCACCCGTAGACGACCAGGTCATCGGGTCGCTCGGCCACATCTGCATCGAGATTGTTCATCAGCATTCGAAGCGCGGCTTCCTGGTGCCAGCCCTTGCAGGAAATCGCCGATCCCCTGGGCGCCTGCAACGGAACCTGGTGGGGGCGTGCGCGCGAGCTCACGGGCGCGGATTCAGCTGTCTTCGACACCGTGTTCTCCAGTGAAAAATCCTTCCGCGACAGCCCACGCGAGCCTTTCGATATGGACGGTAAGTACCCGATCCCGGTCCAGCGCGGGTACGAGCGACCGAACTGCACGGTGCGCCGAGACCAGCTTGGCCCCGGGCCTCAACGGCGCCCGGTAATCGAGACCTTCGGCAGAGCACATCAGCTCGATCGCGAGAACGTTTCGCACATTACCGATAATCCGCCGCGCTTTCCATGCCGCCCCCATCGACATGGGCACGACGTCTTCCCTGTTGCCGTCTGTCGGGATCGTGTCTACGGTCGCGGGGTGCGAGAGCACCTTGCATTCGCTCGCAAGCGCAGCGGCCGTGACCTGTGCCATCATGAATCCGGAGTTTACTCCCGCCTCCCTCGTGAGCATTGCCGGAAGACCTTCATTGAAATCCGGATGAACGAGGCGATCGATTCGGCGCTCTGCTATGGTCGCGAGATTTGTCATGACGATGGCGAGGACGTCGAGAGCCATCCCGACGGCCTGACCATGAAAATTGCCGCCACTCAACGTCTCCCCGGTTTCGAACACGAGTGGATTATCCGTTGCTGCGTTCAGCTCACGGCTGACGATCGCTTCGATCCAGTCGATTGCGTCCTTCACCGGCCCGTGCACCTGCGGCATGCAGCGCAGGCAGTACGCGTCCTGAACTCTCGGATCCCCATAGCGATGGGATTCTCTGATCTCACTTCCCGAAAGCAGGTCGCGCAGCAGCGCCGCAGACTGGGACTGGCCGGCCTGGCCGCGCGCGCTCTGGATACGCTCGTCGAAAGCCGTCGGTGTGCCGAGCAGCGCCTCGAGTGACATCGCTCCTGCAACATGGGCTGTGCGCCACAGGATGCGAGCGGCGTGCACCGCCAGAGCGGCGATCGCCGTGTGGGCCTGGGTGCCATTGATGAGTGTGATCCCCTCCTTGGGACCCAATGTTACGGGCTCCAGGCCGTGCGATCGCAAGACGTCGCCGGCAGGGCCAGGCGGCTGTCCCTGTGACGAGAGCGTACCTTCGCCGATCAATGCGACTCCCAGTGCGGCGAGGGGGGCGAGGTCTCCGCTCGCGCCCACACTTCCCTGTTCGTGGATAGATGGGTGAATACCGGCGTTCAGCATTTCCGCTATGAGATCGACGAGAACTGGCCGCGCACCCGAGTACCCTTTTGCGAGCACGTTCGCACGGAGAAGCATCATCGCGCGGACTTCCGGAGTTGGAAGCAGCGGGCCAACGCCCGCTGCGTGGCTCCGGACGAGATTCACCTGGAGCTCCGCGAGACGATCGCGCGGAATAGCAATCTCGGACAGCTTGCCAAACCCGGTCGTCACCCCGTAAACGACCTTACCGCTCTCCACGATATCAGCGACGACCCGCTCGGTTGCCAACATCCGCCTGCGCGCCTCGTCGCCAAGCGCGACAGGCACGCCGCGATTCGCAACCGCTTCTACCGCATCGATCGTCAGGCTCTTTCCGTCGAGCAGGATCGGTGATTCCATCAGGCCGGAAATCCTTCGAGTGTATCCACGACGCGAGCGTGTGCAGCGTCCCAGCGCCACCGAGCCTGCGACCCGTCGAGATGAATACCGCCGAGCCATCTGGCGCTGCCGCTCATGTCGATCCAGTCGCGATCGCCCGCAAGAACTGCCAGACCCGCGGGAGTCAGTGCGAATTCTGCATCACGGAAGACGTGGAAATCTTCTTCGTTCGCCGGTGCGACAATGCTTTCCCCGGACGGGTCCGTCAGTAACGGGGCAGGACAAAGGCTCATTCTCTCGATGTAGCGGGCTGCGGAACCGTCGCCGCAGTAAACGCGCTCCTCGCGCCGCGAAATTCCGCCAAAGATTTTGGAGAACGTAGATGAGCCCGCTGCAATCTCCTCGAGAATCTGCGATTCCGATCGTGAAAGCCCGTTGAACGTCGAGGGCAGCTCTTCGAGACCCCGTCTCAATGCTGCACCGAGAAACTCCAGTGCCGAAGTGTCGCCGGCGATCACTTGCTCCATTTCGCGGGGATTGTTCGCGCGAAATGCCGCCCATGCCGATTGGCCGAGCGAAAGCATTTCTTGCGAGACAGGTCTTCTGCGCGAATACAGATCAGCGAATTGCTCGACCGGCAGGCATCCCAGGTACCCTTCGATGCAGACGATCGACAGCGTGACTTCGCGGGCACCTGGCGCAGCCTTCATTTCCTTTGAGAAGAAATCGAGCAGCTGGATCAGCTGCAGCTGGTCGTAGAGATCCCACTCGAACCAGAGGATCACCTCATCGTATCCGGAGTAGCGGCGGAGCATCTTGTCCCTTTCGGCGAACTCTCGTTGCAGCGGCTTTCCGGTCCCCACGCCCTCCGATTCGAGATAGGCGGCTCGTAAACGACTCAGCTCGTCGAGAGAAAGCCCCGAGGGAACCGGACCATCGTGCAGCACATCACGCCACGCGAGAATGTCGCCCGGGGCGCCGGACTCTCTGATTCCCCCGATGGCCGCGTCGCCGTTGGTGATGTGCAGAGTCGAAGGCATGCCTTACCGCGTTGTCGTCTGGCGGTATGTCTGCTTGTCGTAGTCGAACTTGATGTCCGGCTGAGCCTTCAGGGCAATGTAGAAGTTGAAAGAGAAGTTCCCGTTGGGACTTCTCGTGAATGCGAAGATCGACCTCCAGTCGTGCAGGTCCCGTTGAAGCGTAACCGCATGACTCGCAAATTGTCCCTCGCGGAAGTCGTAGGTAGTTCCCCATGTCGAGGACCACTTCGGAGTGATGTGGAAACTCATCTGGGACGTGAGGTTTTCCCGCGACGGCTGCCTGATGAAGGGCCCACCGGCGGTAAGGCGTCCCGGTTGCTCCGCACCAATCGGATTCGTCGACTGCTGGAGAATGCAGGTGTCGTAGAACACACCGGTGAGGTTGTTGCACAGGTCGCGCGGATCGACGGTGATTACGGTCCCATTTCCGGTCGGCGGACGCTGGCGTGTGGAGCTGAAGGTGAAAGAAGCCTGCCAGCCCTGCGTCATCGGGACTCCATATCGATCGTTGCGGATTGCGCCCCCGGCAACAGGAGTGGATGCGACTCGCTGTTCGAGTGCATCCGTCGTGCCCTGCCCCAGCCTCTCCACCTGCGGAGATCCCTGCGGTACCGCGCGTCCGAAGATTCGCGTCAGCACGCCAAATATTCCCGAGCTGCCGTTCAGGCTGAATGACGCATCGATGCCGGTCCTGAATGGTTTGAACTTGGCGGAATCGCTGAGCGGATTGCCCTGGAAAAGAGAGTACTGGACTCCCGCCCTGAAGCCGGGAAGCAGGTCGGAGTTGAACTCGGTGCTGAAGTTGTCAGTGGTAAATCCGGAGTGGCCCGTCTTCCGCTTCCGCTCGAAGTCATACGACAGAGGCGAGAAGCCAATACCGACAAGTTTTACTTTGCGGCCCTCAGCGGAGCTTGCCGTATCCTTCTGGCGCATCTTCGCTTCGAGCACCTGCGACAGGGTAACCGTTACCTGATTCGCGGCGAGTGTGCCGAGGTATCCCCGTGGATCGATGTTGAGAGCGCTGAGAAATTCGCGGCTGACGGACGCAGCCGGCGCGTAGCTGTAGCTGATCTGCGGAGAGATGGTATGCCTGAACCGGGTGATTCCACCGATTCCGGGAAAGAGACCGAACAACGTCGGCGAGGCTGAGAGTCCGTAGTTGAAGCGCTTGGACTGATGAACGTAACGGCCGCCTGTCTGCTCTGTTCTCACCCAGTACGCATGCGGATCCACGTTGCTGAGCCCTACACTGGGCGAAATCTTCAGCGTTGTCGGCAAAAACTGCGGCAGGCCGAATGATGTCTGCCAGTCGACCTCGGTGCTGAACGTGCGCGCGAATACGCGGCTCGTCGTCTGGGACGGGTCATCCCGGTTGATTACCGGAATCCGAACCGGGTTGTCGTTCTCCTGATCGGACACGCGCATCGTGTTATTCAGCGTGAAGCCGAAGATCTTGATGGGAGTGTTGAACCCGAGCGTGCTGTTGCGCGAATCACCCTTGAGCCTTGTGCTGTCGAGAACACCGTTCACGGTCTGGTAGCGGTAAGCAAACTCACCAGTCCGCTCGACCTTGAACTGCTGTGAATTGGTCACGTTCAAGGCAGGTGTCCACTCCAGCCATCTCGCGAGCGCGAGAGTCGGCGTGCTGATGCTGAAGTTCGGAAAGTCCTGAGAGACGTCATCACGCCCCGGATACTGGCGCCGGCTTCCGCCTATGCTGAAGGACGCGGGACCGAACTGCTGCTGATACGCCGCGTGACTCTGGATGGTCGCCAGCACCTGTCGCGGATCGAAGCTGTTCTGCCGCTGGAGGGCCGTGCTCGTTACGTAGTTGATATCGGTTGTGAGGTGAGTCGTCTGCGAGAAATCCTGCTGGTGCGCCCAGGAGATTGCCGTGTTTTTCTGTCCATCCCTTTGTCCGAGCCGGGACACGCCGAGCCGACCGGTAAGGAACCGATCGAGCCAGCGGTAGCGCCATTCACCGTTGACCCGAAGCCATCCCGGATCCCCATCCGACGAATTCGCGCCGCTTCGCCAGTCGACTGTGACCTGGGCATCCATGAAATCGCTGAACGCGAAGTAGTAACCGAGGTTATCGATGTGGCGGCGGTACGATGGGCTGTTGCGGAAGATCTCGTTGATGCCGAAGCGAGGTGTGAGAATGCCGCTCCTTCTTCCTGACCTCATGTCCTGGAAGATGAACGGCAGCCAGAACACTGGCACATCGCCGAGATATAGAACTGCGGGGCGCGCTACCAGGAGATTCTTGGAGATCAGCTTGATCTCCTTCGACTGGAAGTGGTAGTCCGGAATTGAATCGTCGCAGCTGGTGATAGACCCGTTTCGGGCATAGAAAGCCGTTGCGCGGCCTCCAGTCGTGTCGTTGACGAACCCCGCGGCCGCTCCAAAGACGTACCACGTCTCGCCACTCTCGACCGACGTGCTGATGTTGGTGACCGTTCCCTTTCTGGACTCGACGTTGTATCGCATCTGGCCAAGCGCTATGACATCAGCGCTGCCCCGCGAGGGATCACGCAGGACAAGCGTGTCTCCGCGCGCGAGCACCACCTTCGTCGAATCGTTGTATGTGATCGTGTCGCCGATGAGGACCGTTGCGCCGCGGCCGACCCCGCTCGGATTCCCCTCGAGGTAGAGCGTACGCGCCCTCGAATTGAACGTCACCTTGACGCCCTGATATCGCGTCACGCTGTAACCCGGCCGCGCGAGGAGCGCCCGCATGATGGAGTCCGGCTCCGCCCACTTTATCAGTTCCTTCGCCTGCGTTGAATCCGCTCGTGTAGAATCCCGTCGAATGGTGTCCGCAGGATTCCGCGGTACCGAGGGCGCAGGCCGCGGCGTTGTCACCTGGGCACCAGCGACAGCGGCACCGAGCAGGGCGCCTCCGATCGCAGCTCCCGCCACGACCCGGCGGATCACGCGCCCACGCCGAGACGTCGCGGCTCGCGCGGGACCGCATCGGCCGGCTCGACCGCCCGCCTCGCCTCGAGCTCCGCTTGCTGCGCCCGCTTGCGCCGCTTCCGGGTCACCAGGAAGGAGAGGAAAACCCCAAGCTCGAACAACAGATAGAGGGGGCCCGCGAGCGCGAAGAGAGTTGTCGGACTGGCGTCCGGCGTGATAAACGCCGCAGCTATCACGCAGACCACGATCGCGTGCCGCCTGAAACGTGTGAGGGTACGCGGTTCAACGATGCCGAGCGCGGACAGCAGGAGAATTCCGATCGGGAGCTCGAACGCGATGCCGAACGCGAGCATCATGCTGAACGCGAAGTCGAAGTATTCCGTTGCTTCGATCATCGGTGTCAGCGACTGCGACTCGAAGCCATGGAAGAATTTCAACGTGAACGG
>DATAIM010000331.1:0-6767 GCA_036262655.1 Gemmatimonadaceae bacterium
GGGAAAGGCCCGACCGATGACGCGCTCGATGAAAAGATTCTCGGAGCTGTTCGACCGGCCACTGGAGCCATTGATCACGTCGAGGGCAACGCGCGTATCGATCCCCAGCCGGGCGAGGGCTGAGAGTGCTTCGCCGGCTGACCAGATGTGAATTGCCAGCAGCGCCTGGTTCATTGCCTTCACTGCGTCACCCGCTCCGATTGCTCCACAGTGAACGATTTTTTTTCCGAAGCGTTCGAGCACAGGACGAGCGCGGTCGACGTCAGGCTCGCTTCCCCCGCACATGACGGTAAGAGTTCCTGCTTCCGCTCCTTTCACGCCGCCGCTCACCGGAGCGTCGATGAATTTGACAGCCTTCTCTGATAGCAGCGCAGCGATCGCCCTCGAGGTTGCAGGGTCGCCGGACGTGCAATCGATCATCAATGCGCCCGGCCTGATCCCGGCTCCAATGCCGTCGGGCCGGGCTACAACGTCCATCACCTCGCGAGAGGATGGAAGGCAGCAAATCACCACATCTGCGCCCGCGACAGCCTCCGCTGGACTGGCTGTGACGACAACACCGTGCTTTCCGGCAAAGGCCCGCGCCTTCTCATGGGTGCGATTCCATACAGTCAGCTCGAATGGAGCAGCGACAAGATGCCCCGCCATCGGTGAGCCGATGGCACCAAGTCCAAGAAACGCGGCTTTCAACTCCGGGGCCTGACGATGTGCGCCCATACGAGGCGCGAGATGTCGCTGATCAGTGTTGCCGCGGCCTTACCATCGCGCAGGCCCCTGGTGAGAACCACAAGGATGTACGGCTGTCTGCCGGGCGGGTATACGATCGCCGCGTCGTGCGAGACTGCGGTGATCTCTCCGGTCTTGTGAGCGACTCGTGTTCCTGGCGGCAGACCGGCCGGAATCTTTTCGTTGAATTCCTGTGCGAGCAGAATTGATCGCATTTCGGCCGAGCTTGCCGGTGACAGCACCTTTCCTCGTTCTATCGCCGCAAGCAGGATTGCTAGATCTGCGGAGGTCGTCGTGTTGATCATTCCTCTTTCGAACGCCTTGGTGTCTTCGACTCCGCGCAGGACCTGCAGCCGCGATGCCCCGAGCTCGCGCGCACCTGCCGTCACCTGCTTTGCACCGACCATCTCGATGAGCTGGTTCGTCGCGAGGTTGCTCGACAGAGTTATCATCCTTCGCATCAGCTCCCGGATTGCGACTCGCTGACCAACTTTCCCGTAGAGGGCTGTGTCTCCGTCTTCCTTCGGATCGAGCGGAAAGGGCGATCCGTCGGCAATCGAGTTGAACTCGTTCACCAGCAAAACTTCCTGATCGAGGGTGAACGCTCCCCGCTGCGCGCTTCGCAGCACTTCGATCATTACCGGTATCTTCATCGTGCTCGCGGCGTGAAAAACCGTATCAGCGTTGATCGCGAGCGTCTCGCCTGTTTGCATGTCCAGAAACGAGAAGGCTACCGTCGCTCCTGGTGAAGCAGCTGCTCGGGCCACAATGGAATCACGCAGTGAATCGAGTGACATTGATGCAGGTGCGAGCGCCGGTTCGACAATTTGCGCGGCCGGCGTCTGGCTGGCGTGCACAGCCGTCATCAGCAATAACGCGAACCCGAGCATCTCAGGAATGTCCGCCTACCTCGTCCCAGATCTTCATCGTGTAGCTTTCCTTGAGGAAGATCGACCCGACGACGAACGTCAGGACGGCCACCGTGATGGGATAGATCAGCCCGGCGTAAATGTTACCAGTCCTCGCCACCAGCGCAGTGGAGATGAGCGGCAGGAAGCCACCGAACCATCCATTGCCGAAATGATAAGGAAGCGACATCGACGTATAACGGATTTTCGCTGGAAACGCCTCGACCAGAAATGCGGCGATAGGTCCATAAACCATCGTCACGAATATCACCTGGATGAACACGAGCAGTGTCAGCATTGCAACGCTGATGGGTGTCGAGTATGCCTTCATTGCCTGGTAGATGGGATAGTATGACAGGGCGGCAAGAAGATTTCCCGCCATCATGATTCGCTTTCGACCAACCCTGTCGGACAGCGCGCCGAACACCACAAACAGGGGTGCGCCAAGAAGCAGGGCGATGGCCACGATCGTATAGGCGGTCGCGAGGGGCACCTTGAGAACCGTCTGAAGAAAAAACAGCGCGTAAAACTGGCCCGTGTACCAGACCACGGCCTGGCCGGCAGTCGCGCCGAAAAGAACGAGAAAGAAAATCTTCCACGCCGGCCAGTTCCCGAAACTTTCAGCCACGGGAGCCTTGGAGGTCTGGCCCGATTCCTTGAGGCGGGTAAAGAGCGGCGATTCCTTCAATCTTACCCGGATGTAATACGACATCGCCACAAGCACGATTGAAAGAAGGAATGGAATCCGCCAGCCCCATGCCTTGAAAGCGTCCTCACCCACCGCGGCCCGCACGGCGAGAATCACGATGAGGGAAACGAACAGTCCGAGCGTCGCGGTCGTCTGAATGAAGCTCGTGTAGAAACCGCGCTTTCCATCGGGCGCGTGCTCGGCCACGTACACTGCGGCGCCGCCGTATTCGCCCCCGAGCGCGAGACCCTGGAGCAGTCGAAGAAGTACGAGGATGATCGGCGCGGCGATCCCGATCGTTCCATATCCGGGAAGCAAACCAATCGCGGCGGTCGAGCCGCCCATGATCAAAAGGGTGACGAGAAACGCAAACTTGCGCCCAACGAGGTCGCCGATCCTGCCGAACACAAGAGCGCCGAAGGGACGCACCGCGAAACCGACCGCGAACGTCGCCAGCGTTTTCAGGAAATTCGCCGTGGCATTCCCCGCCGGATAGAACTCGGTGGAGATGATCGCGGCGAGACTGCCGAAGATGTAGAAGTCGTACCACTCGATCATGGTCCCGGCCGATGAGGCCGCGATCACCTTCCAGATTTTCTGCTTGTCGCTCAAATGAGGCCCCCGAAGTGTTCTGCGCGGGTCGAGCCCGCGCGCAGCGACCTAAATCTGCCGCCTCAGAGCAAAGGGCGCACTACGCGGCCACGCGTCGCTTCCACTCTCCGCGCAAAAGCGATCGAATCGTCTTAACGATGCGGCGCACGAGAAGAACGAGGAGGATCAATAGAAGTATCGCGGCTGAAAGCGTGACGAAGGGGTGGCTCCAGATGAACACGAGAATGGTGGCGATAGTGGCGAACTCCGCCATGTTCGCGGCTCCGTTGGTCACCGGCTCCGGCGACGTATCTACGGCGTAACGCAGTCCGAGCTTGGCTCCGTGCGTAGTCAGCGCGAGTCCGCCACCGACGAGGCCGGCGGCGACGACCATCGGAGGACTCAAATGGTACGTGGTGGCCACAGCGAGAAGGGCGGCGGCAGGCGGGCGTACGACGCTCTGGACGGTCTCCCACAGGCTCGCCACACCGGGAACCAGCGTAACGAGAAACTCGATCGCATACAACACGGAGGCGAGGGCGATGATCCAGACATTGCTGACCGCATGCAGTGCTCCAGGAAGCGGGTCGATCCACCCCGCGCGGTCGGCTACGCCGAGCACAGCTACCGTTGCCGGAAGATTGATTCCGGCGGCGAACGCCACGCCAAGCGATTGTGCAACCGTGGTGATCGATGTCATTCGTGTTTCTCCTCGAGATTCACCCTACGCAATCCGCGACTCGGTGGTTTCGCTGCTAGATCCAGCCGCGCTCACGGTATCGAAGAGTGCCAGCCATTTCGTAGATGAGCATTGCAAACGCCGCGACTCTGTCCTCCGGCATCACCAGTGCACGAACCGGGATGTCGCGAGACTCGGCAGGAACGCAGCTGACCGCCATTCCCGCCTTCTCGAACGTTGCGCACGCACGCCGGGAATGAAATGGTGACGTCACAACGACGACGCGTTTCCACCCGCGCCGTCTGGCGATCGCCGCAACGTAGAGCGCCTCGTCACGCGTGCTGCGCGCCCATCCGGTGCTGACTACTTCGGGGACGGAGAACATTGCGATCAGGCGGTCCTGGTCGGCGACGGAGGTCACCTGCTTCTTTCCGATGAACCGGCGCTCGCGGCTGACGACAAGCACCGGAGCGACGCGCCGCTCCACAAGCTCCAGGGCCTTCAGAAGCCTGTCCGATCCCTGGGACGGTATGAGTCCGTCTGCGGTAACTCCAGCCGATAGAACCACGACCGCGTCGGCCGATGGTGGAACCGGATCCGAGCGCACGAGGTCACGCGCAGGGCCCATCGCGACTCCTGTCATCGACACAATTATGAGAGTGGCCACCAGGCCGAAGGCAATCCAGAGCAGCCACGCTCGGAAGCGGGTGAACGCGACGAGCAGGCCGATTACGCCGAATGGAATCTCCCACCCCGCTGTGCCGACGCCAAAGATGTGCGGGGCTCCGAGACGCGCGGCAGTGATCCAGATCGCCGCGCCCAGCACAAAGCCAAGCACTGCGTTACCGGCTCGTTCCTTCCGCGAAGCTCGATCGCTGGCCGCTGAATTGCCGCCGTCGTAGATTGACGGGCCGAAGTGAACGCGCTCGCGCTTATCCAACGCCGGGGATGTCTCCATGTCGAAATCTATGCTGCTTCAGCAACCCGCAGTGTCGCGGGATCAGCTGCGCGAGCAGATCCGGCAGACTGTCCGGGACGCGCAGATCGCGGCCGAGCAGGCAGCAAGAGACGCGGGGAGGACACGGACAGAACGTGGTGTTATCGTCGTTCCGGCGCGGCCGGGCCCGCTGACAACCGGTACAGGGGTGCAGACATTCCCCTCGAACGCCATCCCGCCTCAGGTCGAATCCATCTCGATTGCTTTCTTCATCACGATCGCTGCAATCATTATCGGCTGGCCCCTCATGCGCGCCATTGCACGACGCATCGAGCGAGGCACGCCGGTCGCGGCGCCGATCCCGCAGGAAGTACGAAACCAGCTTCAACAGATCTCGCAGTCGGTTGACGCAATAGCGATCGAGGTCGAACGCATCTCGGAGGGGCAGCGGTTCACCACGAAGATGCTTACGGACAGGGCGCGCGAAGGTGCGGCGATCACGCCCGGCGGATCGTCGGCGACGTAACGTCGAGGGTACGGCGTCATCGCGGTTTTACGTCACGCAATCGTGGAACGAGCACCGCAGCGCTCCATGCGAGAAGCGCGGGAAAGCCCAGTGTGAGCAGGTAGAGAACAACCGGCGGAACATGCATCAACTCGCCAAGCTGCGCGCTCATTCTTCCTACCTGGCCTCGCATTACATCGAGGATAAGAAGTGTTCCCCACCCTGCTGCGGCGCATAGTGCAACGGTACGGGGCGCGCGGTCGTCAGAGGACAAAGCCGCCCACGCAATCGCCACGAGCGGCACCGACCACCACCCCAGTCCGTATGTCGCAACCGCGAAAGCTTCAGCGAGCAGCACGAGCATGACAAGCCGGCGCGTGGTCATTGTGGCCGCAGCACAAGTGTGGAGATGACATGCGACCTGGGCAGGTCCTCCGGTTTCCGGGGGAATTGTACCGGCTCGAGTTGTCCCATTGCCCACCGCGACAGCCTGTTCGTGTATCTGCTGCTGGCAGGGGCGCCCGACTGGCCGCCAGGGTAAACAGCCCACGCTCTGACTTCGCGGCCCAGCTCAACCACCATTCGCCAGCTTGCGCCCTGCGTGCCTTTCCCGGAAGACGGACTGATCGTGCTGGGTCCCCCCTGAACCGGAATCTTCAGCGCGGAAAAAGCGGGGATCTGAAGGAGGTGGCGAATATTTGCATGCCGGGTGTTCGACCACAGCCAGCCGCTCGACTGCGGTGGGCCTTTCTCGGCGCGCAAGGTGGTGAATGCTTTCCTGAGACTGGCGCCGACGATTGCGTCGCGGCCCTCACGTGCCGGCGTCCGCCGGTCATCCCACCATATGCTTTCAGGAAAGCTCAGGAGCTCGAGAAGCGTCTGCTCCTCCGGGAGCAGGTATGTGTCGGCCTGCGGCGCTTTGGCATCGCTCAGCTCGTCCCAGGTGCGGCGGCCGAGCTCGCGCATCGTCGCCTCGAACAGCACCGCCGTGTGGTTGCCCCGCGTGTAACGCCGGTCCCACTGCTCCAGAATCCGCGCGGCTTCGCGAAGGGCCTGGTCGCCCCGACCCGCTGAGTCCTCGCGCCGGGCGGCGGCAACAAGCTGCGGGATGAATGCATCTGCCCGCGCGCTCCCCGGATCCGTCTGGAGGATGCGCATCTTGTCCGGAGTGAGCTGAGAGTCAGCGGCGAGCAGCGCGTTGATGCGCATCGCACGCCACGGGGAATACCAATCGGATCCCATATATGCGGTATTCTGTGCCGGGTCGACGGGCTGCTGGTTGGCCGACGCAAGAAACCCTTGAGGCGGGTTTAGCGACGAAGGGTACTTGTCGACGGGAAGCCTGCCGACCCAGTCGTTTGCCGACAAGGAGCCATCGCGGATCACGTCGCCGCGTCCGTCACCGGGGCGCACCGGATACGCTCCTGAAGATCGAATGGCGATGTTGCCCCCGCGATCCGCGACGAGCCCGTTTTGTGTAGGTGCAACGTAGTCGCGCATGCGATCGAGCCAATCGGCGACGTTTCGAGCTTCGCCCAGCGACATGAAGTTGTCGGGCTCGTGCGACTTTTCATACGCCGTCCACCGCATCGAGAGCCATTGGCCAAGCTGCCTCCGCATCGGCCCACGATGCGTGAAGTACAGGGTGTCGATGGCGAGGATCCGACCGTCCTTTCCGACGTACTTTTCGACTCTCTTTTCGAGGGGCCGCCATTGGCCGTCGATTTTGTACC
>DATAIM010000332.1:0-8560 GCA_036262655.1 Gemmatimonadaceae bacterium
AAGGACCAGCCGCGGGTGGCAATCGGCGCGAAGCTGATGGCAAACATGATCGTCACGGCAGGTGCAAACCGCGTCCTCGGTCTCGATTTCCATCAGCATCAGCTTCAGGGATTCTTCGACGTTCCAGTCGATCATCTTTACGCGGCGCCGGTGTTCGTCTCGCACTACAGAAAGAAGCAGCTGCACGACCTGGTGGTTGTCGCGCCTGACGTCGGTTCGGCAAAAATGGCCAGGGGATTCGCGAAGCGGTTGAATGGCTCACTCGCCATCATCGACAAGCGGCGCCCCAAGCCCAACCAGAGCGAAGTAGTAAACGTCGTCGGAGAGGTCGAAGGACGTGATTGTCTTCTCACCGATGACATGATCGATACGGCGGGAACGGTGTCAGAGGCGTCGCGCGCGCTGAAAGACCTGGGCGCCAGGGATGTGTACGTCTGCGCAACGCATGCACTGCTTTCCGGCCCGGCTGTCGAGCGGCTCAGAAATGCGCCGATCACGGAAGTGACGGTGACTGACACGGTCTGGATTTCAGGGGAGAAGCGCTTTCCTCAGCTGCATGTGCTGTCGGTTGGGGAGTTGTTGTCGAAGGCGGTCAGGTACATTCACAGCGAGCAATCTGTCAGCTCGCTTTTCGAGCAATAGATCAGGAGATAGGTAATGGCGTCAGCAAATCTTTCGGCGAGCGTACGTGCCGAAAACGGCAAGGGGGCGGCCCGGTCGCTCCGGCGGACGGGCCGCATTCCAGCAGTCATCTACGGCCATGGCCGCGAGCCACAGCCGCTTTCAATCGACACACGCGAGCTCGAGAAGCTCCTCTCGCACATCTCGGCCGAGAACACGGTGATAGACCTTGCGCTCGATGGAGCAAGCTCGCGGACGATCATTCGCGAGATCCAGCGTCATCCATTCAAGAGGCAGATCCTTCACGTCGATTTCCAGGAGCTGGTCGCCGGTGAAAAGATCGTCGTCCGCATTCCTGTAATCCTGATGGGTGTTCCTGATGGCGTCCGCATGGACGGGGGCATTCTCGATCAGACAATGCGTGAGCTCGAGGTCGAAGTCGATCCATCGAACATTCCCAATCACATCGAAGTGGATGTGACGAAGATGACGATCGGCAGCTCACTTCACGTCAGCGACATGACCCTCCCCGAAGGTGTCGAGGTCGTCGGCGACGTTGATGCTTCGGTCGCCGTCGTTTCCGCGCCGCGCGCGGCAATCGAGGAGACCGCTGCCGCAACAGAAGAAGCGACGAGCGCGGAGCCCGAGGTGATTCGCGCGAAGAAGCCGGACGAGGAAGAAGGCGAAGCCGGCAAGTAAGGCGGAGAATAACCTGTGAAGGTTATTCTCGGACTCGGCAATCCTGGACGGCAGTACGAAGCGACACGGCACAACGTCGGCTGGTGGGTTCTCGACCACCTCGCCGACGTTTGGCATTTCGAGGGCTGGAAGCGCGACGGCGAAGCAATGGTTTCGACAGCCACTGTTGGTGGATCGCGCGTTCGTCTGGTGAAGCCGCTGACGTATATGAACCTCAGTGGCACGGTGCTCAGGAATTACCTGCGCCGCCCGTTCTGGGCGCCAGGGAAAGATCTTCTGGTGATCGTCGACGACGTCGCGCTGCCGGTGGGAAGGTTCCGCATTCGTGCCCGCGGAAGCGCGGGCGGCCACAATGGCCTGCGCAGCGTTGAGACGGCTCTCGGCAATCAGGAGTACCCGCGACTGAGAATCGGCGTGGGGCCGAGTGAGGAGCGGAAGAACGTCTATCGCGATCTCGCGGATTTCGTTCTCGCCCCCTTCGCGCGCGATGAGCGCGAGGACATTCTCGGCCTCATGCCAAGGCTGAACGCTGCGGTCGAGACATGGCTGCGCGAAGGCACGGAGCGGGCCATGAACGCACACAACCAGGGCGGCGAACCTGCCCCGAATCAATAGATAATGCTGAAGCTCGGAATAGTTGGACTTCCCAACGTCGGAAAGTCGACGCTCTTCAACGCACTTACCGCGGCGAGGGCGGAAGCGGCGAACTACCCTTTCTGCACCGTTGAGCCAAACGTCGGAATGGTGGAAGTGCCGGACGAGCGCTTGACGAAGCTCGCTGACATAATCCAGCCAAAACGAACGGTTCCGGCCGTCGTGCAGTTCGTGGACATCGCCGGGCTGGTCAAAGGAGCCGCCGACGGCGAAGGACTGGGCAACAAGTTTCTGGCGAACATTCGCGAGACCGACGCCATCGTCCACGTCGTACGCTGCTTCGAAGATGAAGACGTCACCCACGTCATGGGGAAAGTCGATCCCGTTCGTGACCGCGAAGTAATCGAATTCGAGCTCGCGCTCGCCGATCTCGCCGCGGTTGAAAAGCGGCTCGACAAAACGCGGCGATCGGCGCGTACCGGAGACAAGGAATCCCTGGCCGAGCTGCCGGTGCTCGAGCGCGCATACGAATTTCTGAAGGAAGGCCGGGGGCTCCGGGAGGCGAGGCTTCCGTCGAAAGAGATCGCTGCGCTTGCTCCCCTTTCGCTCCTGACCAGCAAGCCTGTTTTGTATGCGGCGAACGTCAGTGACACGGAGCTTCACGGCGATGAGGGGCCGCATCTCCGCGCCCTTCGCGAAGCGATCAAGCCGAGCGGTGAGCATGCCGAAGTGGTTCCCTTCTCGGCCAAGATCGAGGCAGAGCTGGCAGAGCTTCCGCGCGAAGATCGACAGGATTTTCTGTCGTCACTCGGGCTCGAGTCGGCGGGCCTCGATCGACTGATCCATGCGGGCTATCATCTTCTTGGCCTGCAGACGTATTTCACTGCGGGTGAGCAGGAAGTGCGAGCGTGGACGATTCATCAGGGGGACACCGCGCCAAAAGCAGCGGCAGTGATTCACACCGATTTCGAGCGCGGATTCATTCGCGCCGAAACCGTCGGCTACGACGACTTCGTGGCGAACTCGGGATGGAAGGGCGCCAGAGAGAAAGGCGCCGTGCGAAGCGAAGGGAAAGACTACGTCGTCGCTGATGGCGACGTGCTGCTCTTCCGATTCAACGTTTAATCATCCGCCGTCGCGGGTCGATAAGCCAACATCCGGAATCGCCGTTTGCGCTGCGCAGGCGGCGCTCCTACCGGATCTCGAAGGTCAGCGTCGCCCACTTCGACTCGTAATCGATCTTCTCGGCTCCCTGATATGGTGTCATGCTGATGAACTTGACATACCACTGCCCCGGGCCGGCAATGCGAACTCGCGCGATTCCCGACGCGTCGGAGCGCACGCGCCTTTCCGGTTGCCGCTTATGCCCCGCCGTGCGTCCGCCTGTGACAACGAGCTGGTTTGCGGCAGGCTTCCCATCGACGAGAGTTCGGACCCGAAGGGCCGCTCCCCGCTTCAGGCTGTACGGGTTCTCGAGCGGGACAATTTCGGCGGGGTAGCCGAGCTCGGTAGAAAACTCCTGCGTGCGCGCGGATCCGACCTGAACGATCGCCTTGATATGCTTCGCGTACCGCTCGGTCGCGTCCTTCCCGAGCTCGCCCTTGTTCCTGCGAGCCGCAAGAACATCGGGGATGCCGTCTTCAGACAGGTAGGTATTGAAATCGGCGGCCTTGAGCGTGATCTCTCTTGGCTTGAGTGATGCTCCGACGACGTACGTTCCACTCGCACCGGTTTTAAGGGTAAATACGCTGGTGTCTCCCTTCGACGACCACATCGCGGTATCCGGATGCTGTCTTCCGGATGGCGATACAACGCTCAGGTCGCGAAGGCGATCGGTTGTGACCGAGTTCTCGCTCGAGCTGAACGTCCCATTAAGCGCGCGTATCGACGCTGTCGAATTCGGCATGACGTAGAAACTGTCGAGTCGCAGGAAAAGATCGTGGGCCTCGAGTGCTGTCGCGGCGAGGAGCATCACCGCGACAGCGATCGGGTAGCGCGATCTCTGGATCATTCCGTGTCGTCTGGTGCGCGTCACTTGATTTGCCCCCGGATTTCCCCGGTCGGATTAGCAGTCGTGTGCACGTTCACATACGCGTTCCCGCTGAGCAGGAGGTCTTTCAATGAGCCGAGTGTAACTCCCGCGGGAAGATTCGCCGCGGTCAGCGTTCCGCTCGCAAAGACGCTGTTCACCGCACCCGTTGGCGTGCTCGGAAGAAAGAGAGTCACGACGATCGGGCCGGCAACGCCGGGCGCGCCATTGTGGATGTGCGCCATCGTGATCCCGGTGATGTTCGAGGCGCTGAGGAGGAAGTCGATGCTTCCCGGAAACACGACGATCTGCACAGTTCCCGTCGCCGTTGTCGCCTTCGGAGCTGGAACTTCGCTGGCTGCGGTAAGAGCAACCTGATAGCTCTGCTCGATATCGAGGCCTCCGATCGAACTCCCGCCGCCGCAAGCGGCAGCTGAGAAGGTCAGCACTGCGGCGATTGTGCCTCTTGCAAACTTCATCCGTCTCTCCTGGTTGGCGCTTCAGGGCTCACAAGTCAAACCTATCGGGCGGTAGGCGCGACTCAAAGCACCGAGAAGCGTTCCGTTGCCGGCACACAGAGCGGCGGCTATCTTTCGTTCTCCCAAAACGGCCCTTCAGTCGGGCCTTCACACCTTCCCCCCGCTCCGGCAACCAGCGGGGGGCGGAACAGGACCACAAGGAGGATTGCCTGCCGATGTCTCGGAATTACGAGGCGGTGTACATCTTCGATTCGACACTTGAAGACGCCGCAATCAACGAAAAACTCACCCGGTTTCATGGGCTTCTGGGTGCGAGCGAAGAGCCCGAGGTAAGTCACTGGGGCCGCCGCCAGCTCGCCTACTCGATCGGACCGCGCGAGAATGGCTACTACGTCGTTTCCCGCTTTGCCGCGGAGCCCTCGGTGCTGCCCGAGTACGAGCGCGCACTCAAGCTGGACGACGGCATTATCCGTTACCTGATCACCCTGCACGAGCACGAAGTCGGTGCCCCGGCGATGTCCGAGGAAGAGCTCGCTGCACAGGCCGCCCGGCGTGACGATGACGACGACGACGAGGATTAACCGGACATGAGAAGACCTCAGAAGAGCTGCCCGTTCTGCGAAGGACGCGTGCGGTGGATCGACTACAAGGATGATCGGACGCTCGGACGTTTCATCACGGATCAGGGCAAGATCCTGCCGAGCCGGCTGAGCGGAACGTGCGCCCGTCACCAGCGGCAGCTGTCGACCGCGATCAAGCGGGCGCGGTACCTCGCGATCATCCCGTACCTGAAGGGACACACCGCGTAGCATGAGCACAACCGCCGCGCCGGCTCCGGTTCGGGGATCGTGGCGGCGTCTGGCGATCGGAGTGAGCGCATTCATGCTCGCTCCCTTCGTTCCAGCGATGCGTGTGATTCTTCCGATCGAGCAGACGCCGCTCCTGCTGATCGCAGCGGTGGCCGTTTGTGCACTGATCGGCTGGCGGAATGGTGGGAGATTGTCTCTCGCCATTGTCTGGCTGGCGCTCGCGGCAGTTCTGCTGGGGTCGACGGCAGGGCCGCCCGGCGGGGAGTACAACTGGCTTGCACGAGGGTGGACGCTGCTGCTCGCCGCGAGCTTCGGCATTGTCAGCGTTATCGTTGCAGCGGAAGCGTTCTTCCCCCGGGCTCTCTCTGCGCTCGCGGTAGCCACATCGCTCGGGTTCGCACTGGTTCTGGTTTCGCCGGGTGGTCCGGCTCGCGTCGCCACGTCAATGGCCACTGAATACAATCGAAGAAACGATCAATCGATCGCGTCACTGCGCGAGGTGAGCGCCCAGCCAGGGTGGAGGGCGGTCGTTGAGCGGTCGCCGTCACTGCAGAGGCTCACCGAGGAAAGCGAAGCTCAGCTGGCGTCGATTCCCCGGTGGTCGACCGTACTTCTGCCGGCACTGCTTGCGCTGGAATCGCTGGCCGCGCTGGGTCTGGCCTGGGCGTTGTATCACCGGATGAGCAGGGTCCCGATCGGACCGGCGCTGGGAAAAATCCGCGACTTCCGATTCAACGACCAGCTCGTGTGGGGTGTTGCGGTCGGCGCGTCGATCTATCTCCTGCCCGCCTTTGCGGAAGGAAAAAACGCAGGACTCAACCTGCTTCTCTTTTTTGGTGTGCTCTACGTGCTGCGCGGCATCGGAATTCTCGCATGGATGTCGAAGGGCAAAGTCATGACGTATCTGCTGGTGGCACTCGCAATCTTTGCGTGGCCGGTGATCACCGCTCTTGCATTCGGGCTGGGGCTGGGCGACACGTGGCTGGATCTGCGGACCCGCGCCCAGGCAAAGTCGCTTTAGAAGCGGATAGATTTCAGCGCGCTCGCTTGGCGATCGCGTTCTTACTTCAACTGGAAAAGGATCATGGAAGTCATACTCAGACAGGCGGTCGAAAAGCTCGGACATCCCGGGGACATAGTGAAGGTCTCACCCGGATACGCGCGAAACTTTCTGCTCCCCCGCGGCTTCGCCTACGAGGCAACACCCGGCAACAAGAAGAGAATCGAGCAGGAGCGGCAGCGCCTCGAGGCCGCCGAGGAAGCGCGGCGCGGATCGGCACAGGAGTATGCGGCGAAGCTCGAGCAGGTGTCGCTCACCTTCTCCGCCCGTGTCGGTGAAGAAGGAAAGCTCTTCGGCTCGGTGACCTCGGCCGACATTGCCCAGCAGCTTGCTGAACAGGGTTACGAGGTGGAGCGAAGGCAGATCGATCTCAAGGAGCCGATCAAGGCACTCGGCGTCTATCGCGTACCCATACGGCTGCACGCTGATGTGCATCCGGAAATCAAGGTGTGGGTTATCAAGCAGTAGCACCACATGCAGGACAGGGATAAGTGGCGTGTCTTATGCATTTCCGCTTCCCCGACGGAACCTTCTGCACGGTTTTATGATATTCCAGGGGACGACAAGCGATCGCCGTCGCCGATCAATCTTCAACGGAGCCGAATGGCCACCTCTGTCTCCCCTGCTACACCCGCCCGCGAGCCTGCCTCTGCCGCGCTGCGCGCAGCGACACTCTGCCACGACATGAAAGCGAACGACGTCCTGCTGCTCAACCTCCAGGGCGTCACCGACATGACAGACTTCTTCGTAATAGCGAGCGGGACTTCCGATACGCATGTCCGCGCGATCGGCGAGCATCTTATCTCGGAGCTGAAGAAGGAAGGGGTAAGGGTACACCACGTCGAAGGTGTCCAGCAGGGTAGATGGGTATTGCTCGATTTTGTCGATTTCGTCGTCCACATCTTCCATCCGACGCTCCGGTCGTTCTACCAGATCGAACGTCTGTGGAGCGACGCCGAAGTAGTGCCAACCGTCTAACGGAACGGAGCGGGAAGATGAAAGCGGTGCGTGCGTTTGCATTGGGCGTCTTGCTTCTCGGCGCGTCGCGCCTCGAAGCACAGCAGTACTTCGGGATGAATCAGGTGCAGTACAAGCACTTCAAGTGGCGAGTGCTCGAGACGGAACATTTTCTCGTCCACTACTATCCCGAGGAAAAGCAGGCCGTAACCTCCGCCGCCCGCATGGCGGAGCGGTCGTACGCACGCCTCTCCCGTGTCCTCGGACACCAGTTTCGCGAGAAGAAGCCGATCATCCTCTTCTCATCCCGTGCTGACTTCGGCCAGAACAACGTCACCGGCGACCTCGGCGAAGGGGTGGGCGGTGTCACCGAGTCTCAGCGTCATCGCCTCATAATGCCGTTCACCGGTGATCTCGGCAGCTTCGAGCAGGTTCTCGCGCACGAAATGGTGCACGAATTTCAGTACGACATCTTCGCCCGGGGGCGCGCCGGCGCGAACCAGCAGGCGCTGGAGCGCATCAACCCGCCGCTGTGGTTCATGGAGGGAATGGCCGAGTATCTATCGATCGGTCCCAATCATCCACTGACTGCTGGGTGGCTGAGAGACGCTGCTGTGTCGGGAAACATCCCCACCATCAAGCAGATGACGGAGAGACCCGACAAGTACTTCCCCTACCGCTTCGGCGAATCCTTCTGGCAGTACGTTGGGGAGCGCTGGGGAGATGCGGCGGTCGGCGAGATCCTCCGCAACACCCCCGCCGTCGGAGTCGAGCGCGCATTCCTCCGTGAGCTCGGGATGCCGCTCACCGACGTTGGTGCTGCGTGGCGCGAAGCGGTTCAGTCACAATACCTGCCCGCCGCGTCACTGACGCAGCGACCGCAGACTTTTGCCGCACCCCTTCTCACGCACAAGAAATCCGGCGGCGAGATCTTCCTCGCCCCCGTGCTCTCGAGCGATGGCAACTACATCGCCTTCCTGTCGAACGGCAACGAGAAACGTGGAGAGCTGTTCATCGACCTGTGGCTGGGCAATGCGAAGACTGGTGAGCGAATCAAGCGCCTCATCAAGAGCACGCTCAACCCCGACTTCGAGGAGCTGCGTCTCCTCTATTCCCAGAGTGCCTTCTCGAACGACGGAAGAACGCTGGCGTTTACGGCACAGCGCGCGGGGAAGGATGTTCTCTACCTGCTCGACGTCGCTTCGAGAAAAGTCACGCGCCGCGTTGACCTGCCGCTCGACGCCGTCACTGCACCCTCATACTCACCGGACGACCGCCGGATCGTCTTCAGCGGAACTCTCGGCGGGGTTAC
>DATAIM010000333.1:0-3160 GCA_036262655.1 Gemmatimonadaceae bacterium
TCGGCCACGCGTCGGCTCTGTTATCTGCGAAAGAATTTTGAGAAGCGTGCTCTTCCCGGCACCGTTGCGACCGATGATACCCAGAACCTCGCCACGGCTCACGTCGAATGAAATGTCTCGCAATGCCCACAGAACGTCCTCTGCAGAGTCGTCGTCGAAACGACTGAGGCTCCGAAGCCGGCGATAATTCCGGAGAGGGGCCCGCATCCACGACATGGCAGCGCCGCTGAGCGTATCATGCCGGCGGTCGGCAAGTCCGAGACGATAGAGTTTGCTGAGGTGCTCTACCGTGACTGCGGCTTCGTTCAACCCCGCCTCGGCTCGGTGCACGGGCGTGTTCATCTCAGGCGACATCGGCGAAGATTCTTTCCTTCGAGCGGAAATACGCCGCGCCGCTCAAGGCGAGGAGCAGCGTAGACACTGCTCCGATGCCGATCATCGACCACGGCATCGGGCGTGTTCCAAGAAAGACGGACCTGAATCCTTCGATCACTCCGACCATCGGATTTATGGCGTAGAGCGTCTGGAAGCGCAGAGGAACGAGGCTCGCCGGATATACGACCGGAGCCGCGTACATCAAGAGCTGAACTACGAAGCCCATCGCATAGCTGACGTCGCGGTACTGCACCGCGAGGGATGTGAGCCACATGCCTGCACCCGCCGCGGCGAGAATCATTATCAGAATCAGGAGCGGCAGGACGACCACTCCACCGTTTGGCACGAGCCCATTGAAGAGGAGCATGCCGAGAAGAACCACAAGTGCGATTGCGAAGTCGACGAGTTTCGCGGCGACGGCACTGAGTGGAAGGATCAGTCGCGGAAAATAGACCTTGTTGAGCATCGCGGCGTTGCTGATCAGGCTGGATGTCGAATCGCTGAGCGCGTTCGAAAAATAGGTCCACGGTACCAGCGCCACGAAACTGAAGAGAGCGTACGGCGCTCCATCAGATGAAACACGCGCGAGTCGTCCGAAGACAATGGAAAAAACGATCATCGAGAAAAGCGGCTGAATGACCGCCCAACCCATCCCGATCACCGACTGTGCATAGCGCGCCCTGACACTGCGAAGCGTAAGAAACCGGAACATATCCCGGTAACGGTAGAGCTCGCGCCAGTCAATTCCCCGCCAGCCGCTTTTCGCCTCTACGATCAGTCGTTGCTGCATTCAGTGAGAATGGAGTGACGGACGGATGCTACTGCCACGGTATGAGCTTTTTCCAGAACGAGCCCTGGCGCGTCTCCAGCGGCGGGACGGCCAATGGCTGTTCGTCTGCCAGAATCCGGCTGGGGTTGATCGAGGTCAGCAGCTCATGCTGCTCCGAGCCGCCTGCCGCTTTCAAGAGCCGGGCTGCTTCAGCTACAGGGCAGCGTCCCCTCGAGTGATAGTCGCTGCAAAGATAGTCCGCGAGTCCCGACTCGATCAGCTCCCACGCAATCCGTCGTGGAGAAGGCCCGTAATGGCCCCCGAGAGACCCGGCGTTCACCTGGATCGCGGCGCCGACGATTCGCCAGTCTTCGATCAGCTCGAGGTTCGATGCCATGCTCGCATAGCGCTCCGGATGCGCGATTATGGGAGTCCATCCATTCTGCGACATTTCACGAATCGCCATCGTGCTGTTCGGGGGCAGGCTCATGAACGGAAACTCGACGAGCACGAATGAGGTTCCCGCGAGACGCAGTCGCTCGTCTGAGAGGTCAGGCCTGGGCACATCGAGCATCAGCTCGACCCCCCGTTCGAGGCGGATTGACGAAAAATCGGCGGTGCCCAGCTGGGCTAGCTCGGCCCAGGATGCATCCATCGCGTTGAAGGCGCGGCTCAGCTCGGCCCTTTGCAGTGTCAGAGACCCTCTCAGATGAGGGGTGGTGATTACCGTGTCCACACCCTGATTGCGGAGTACAGTCAAACCCTCACGCGACTCGTGAATGTCTTCCGCGCCGTCGTCGACGCCAGGCATGAGGTGGTTGTGAAAATCGAGCATCGCAAGACCAATCTAACCGCGTGACTTGGTGGCGATCACCTGCGCCGACGGTTTGCCATCTCTCCGCTAACCCGCAGATTGAAGTGGGACGTCAGCATCACCACTGAGACTACGCCGATAGAGGAAATGAATGGGGCCGCGGACGGCAGAATCGGACGACATCTACATTCAGTTCGACGGGCGCCAGGTACACGTCGAGACCGACGTTAACGAAGTCGCGCACTTCATTCGTGACTCTCACTCGGCAATGATCAACCCTGGGGCCGGTCAGGTGGTCGGCAGAATCGTCGTACTGCGCGCAGAGGGAGGATACCGGGTAGACGCGCAGGTTTTCGAGGGTGATCGGCCCGGGATGCTATTCGAGATGCTCAAGCAGCGTATCGCGGCGCTATTCGTGAACTCACGGCCGGATCTCTTTTGGCTGCACTCGGGAGTCGTTACGAGGGGATCCCGGGCGTTGCTGATTGTGGGGCCTTCCGGCCAGGGGAAGAGTTCTCTCTCGATTTTCTTGTGCAGGGCTGGCTGGAGATACCTTTCGGATGAATTGGCCCCCATTCAAATCAATGGCGGCACGGTACTCCCCTACCCGCGCTCTCCGGTGCGCCGCATTCCACCAGGACGTTATCTGGCAACTGACGAGATGGGCGCGGTTGAAACCGAAACATGGCCCGTCCCAGCTGGGATGATAGGCACCGAGGCAGCTATCGGGTCCATCCTGTTCCCCGAGTTCGCCCCGGGCGGTGAGACCATTGTTGGCGTTCTCACGCCTGGAGAAGCATCGCTGGGGCTCATCCGTAACGCCTTCCATTCTCCCGGCGATCGGGCTCACGGTGTGGCCGCCAGCGCGCGCCTTGCCAGCGTTATTCCGTGCCGGTCGATCAGGTATGCGGACGTGAACGATGCGGCCCGAGTTCTGCAAGGACTGGATACGGCACTTTTCGGACGACCGCAAAACGAATAAGTAACCCGCGATTTTTGTTGACTTCCTCCTTGTCCAGCGTGATATTCTCCCGGTCACCCTCCAGCCTCAGATGCCCATGACACTGCCTTCTATCCGTTCTGGTCTGCTTCGCCATCGCCTCGACGACGATCTCCTGATCTACGATCCGGGTTCGGACAGGACGCATCTGCTCAACAAGACGACCGCAACCGTCTTCGAATTGATCGATCAGGGAGCAAGC
>DATAIM010000334.1:0-8878 GCA_036262655.1 Gemmatimonadaceae bacterium
AATCCGCATCGATGAGAAGCGTGCGCACGCCCTGCTGCGCGAGGGTCACCGCGAGGTTTGACGCGGTTGTGCTCTTCCCTTCTCCACCAATCGCACTGGTGATTACCAGCACCTGGTTGGAATGGTCAGCTGCCGCGAAGGTGATGTTCGTCCTGAGAGCCCGGTACGCCTCGGCGAATACGTCGCGTGAGCTGCCCTGTGTAATGATGCGCGTACCTGACGAGCCGTTTGCCGTGACCGCCTTGGTTGCGGGACGCCATGGGGTCTTACGCCCTGGACGCGTATTTCCATTCACGGGAATCCTTGGAATCGCTCCAAGTATCGGCATGCCCCCAGTGACGCTTTGAACATCTTCCTTGGTTTTTACGCGGGTATCGAGCATCTCGCGGGCGACCGCAGCGCCAATCGCGAGAAAGAGACCCCCGAAGATTCCAAACAAGATATTTCTCGTTGGCTTCGGTGAAGTGGGCCGTTCCGGAACGAGCGCCCGGTCGATGCCGCGAACGTCACCCGGCTGAATCGCCTCTTTTATCTCCGCCTCTTTCAAGCGGGTCTGGAGAAGGGTCGAGATATCCTCCAGCAGCTTCTGATCGCGTGAAAGTCTCGCAAATGCGATTTCCTTGGCGGGAATCGTTTCCATTCTCTTGCCGAAGGACTGGACGCCACTGTTGAGAGATGTCAGCTTGCTGTCGAGCCCCGCGAGGTATGCCCGCGCCATCTGCGTGAGCTGGCCTTCGAGATCGCTGATACGCTTCGATGCCGCGATCACATCTGCGTTTTCCGGGTTGCGGCGGACAAGAAGATCAGCGCGCTGGTTCTCCAGCTGAATGAGCGACTGCAGAATATCCTGCATTGCCCGATTCGTGATGAAGGAAGGGAAAGCCGCTATGTCGCGAGCTGCGCCTGTCCCCTGGCGCTGCGCCTTCGCGAGAATTGCGGCCAGAGACTGCCGCTCAGATTCAAGCTGGTCACGCTCCGCCTGCATATCCGCCATCTGTCGCACCTGAGCCTGCGCCTCATCTCCGATGCTGACCACGCGCGCCTGCTCGCGAAAGCCACCGAGCGCAGCCTCCGCCGCTCTCAGCTGGCCTTCATAGCTTGCCACCTGCTGCCGCAGAAATCCGACCGTGCTCGTCGCCTCGGTCTTGTTTGTCTGTGCCTTATACCGAATGAACTCATCGAGAAGCAGGTTCGGAACCGCCGCGGCGATGACCGGATCGTTGTTCTCGAACCGGATGTTGATGATCTGCGCCTCACGCTGTGGCCTGCCAACGACGAGTGCGTTTCTGAGTGCATCGACGGAAGTGCGCAAGGGCCGCAGCTGCACCGTGAGCTTGTCCGGAAGGCGAGGCCCCGAAGAAGATTCGAGAGCGAGTGTTGCACGTCCAATCGAGAACGGCACGCCGACCTGAACTTCTTCCGGCAGTGCAACGGTCGAGGCACCGTTCAAGCGGCGAACCTCGTACCGGGTCGCGTCCCGCCGTTTGAGCATCACCTCCACCGCTTCCACATCCGGGGGCACGTTCACGATTCGAATGAATCGCCGCGCACCAACGGGCTCGAGCACCTGCAGGTTCAGATGCAGCTTCGTCGCAACGTTTTCGGCGAGTTGCCTGCTGCGCAGTACTTCCATCTCCGTCTGGATCTTGCTGCCGCCAAGACCGGGCATCGCCGCGACACCGGTGAGCAGCGCATTACCCGCGTCCTTGTCGTCGATACGGATGGTTGCGCTGCTCTGATAAACCGGACGGGCCATCCGATTGTAAGCCACCGCCGAGGCAATCGTCGCCAGCGTTACCAGCAGAATCAGCCAGCGATTCCTGCGCACCGTGAGCGTGAGCTGACGAAACGAAAGGTGATCGTCCTTATCACGAGTCGCCTGCGCGAACGTGAGAACCGGATCGGGCATCCCTCCGCCCGCGCGGGCGTCGGAATATCGAGGGTGGACCCTCGACGCGGCGACTACGACGCGGCCTGATCTGGCCCTCGCCTCTTCGGTTTGCGGATCGGATGTCTGCCGCACAGTTCCGTCGCCCGGCCGCGCAGCCCCACCTTGTGCGAACGAATCGTTCATTTCGGGGCCGTGTATCTGATCATCTGGTTTCGTTCCGTTGGAATCTGTTTTCCCGGGCGCCGCCGCGGCATCGTGTATTTCTACCGGAGGCATTTCTTCGACGTCAGCGGGCACATCCGGAACCGGCCCAATGGGCGGCTCAGCCTGCACGTCCATCATTGCTTCAGCAGCAGGCACAGGTTGTACATCTGGTCCAGCGAGCAGGTCCGGAGTTGAATCCTGCGTTTGTTCATCGGCCTCAACGCCCTGGACGGGCCTGACACTTTCCAACGGCCGGGTGGCAATACTCTCGAGAAGCTCGGCATGCAGCGCGTGAATTCGTGCTGCTCGCGTATCGAGCTCTCGCTTGAAATCCTGGACTTCGATCTCACGCGCTTCGATGCGTCTTTGAACCTCTGTTTCAAGCGCTGACGCCCTGCTCGAGGCGGATTGAAGCTGGTTCCTCAGGTCGTCGATTTCTTCGCTTCTGCCAGCCGCAGCGTGAAGCTGGTCGCGCACGGTAGCCCGGAGGGCGTTCAGCTCGTTCCTCAGCACCTGTTCCTCGGCATCGCGACCACTTACGACGTGAAGCAGCTCGGCCTGGAGGTGATCGATCTTCGCGACGCGGGTGACGAGATCGCGTCTGAGATCCGCCACTTCCGATTCGCGATCCGCGAATTGCTCGCGAAGCTGCTCCAGCCGCACAGCCCCGGATGCGACCTCCTGTCGTAATGTTTCGAGGGTCGCGTCCCTTGTCTTCAGCTCGCGCGTCAGAGCGTCCACACTCGAGGTCCGCGCGGCAAGCGTTCGCTGCAGTTCGGCCTGCAGGGCGGTGCTCTGCTGCGACGTGGAGCGGAGCTCATCCGTGAGAGCGGCCAGCTCCGCGCTCACAGCTGCGGCACTTTCACGCTGTTCCTCAAGCGTTGCCTTCAACCCATTCAGTTGACGCTCCAGCGCGTCGCGCTCGGCTTCAGCAGTCGCCGAGAGGCGCAGCAACTCGGTCTCCAGCTGCTCGATCCTGTCGCCGCGACTCGCCAGCTCGCGCTGCAGGGAGGTGATTTCCTCGCGCTCGCCGGAGAGATCCTGGCGGAGGTCCCTTTCGAGCGCTTCGATCCTCGCGGTGCTTGCATCGACACTACGCTGCAGCGACTGGGTTTCGGCTTCTCGCTCCGCGACCTGCCCGGTCAGTTGTTCAATTCGGGAAGCGCGGGATACGAGCTCGGCCTGAAGGGCCTGTATTCGAGCTTCGCGTTCCGCGAGTTCGTGGTGGAGGGTCGCCATCCCTGCGCCCCGCTCATCGAGCTGGCGCTGCAGCTCATCGAGCTGCGCCTGCTGATCCGCCGCGCTTTGCCTGAGCTGCCGGATCTCGCTCTCCCGGCGCATCAACCGCCGTTCCATCTCCGCTTCGAGCTCTTGCGCTCTCATCGTGCTCGCGTGGAGCTCTTCTCTCAGAGCATTACCGTCGCGATCGTGCGCCACCGCGCTTTCGCGCAGCTCGTGGACCGTGGTCCGGAGTGCGTTCATCTCGCGCAGCTGGCTCTCATCCGCCGTTGACCGGGCCTCGAGCTCGGTTTCGAGCTCGGCGTTTCGGGCGGTGCGCGCGTCGAGCTCGCGCTGCATTGACTCGTTCGCAGCGTTGTGAGCCGCCGAGATTCGACTCAGCTCTTCGCTGAGGTTCAGAACGGTCTTCTTGTGCGTTTCGAGCTCCTGCTTCAGAACTCGCAGCTCTGATTCGCGTCCACCGAGGTCGTGCTCGAGCTCTTGAATGCGGGAGCCTCGCGCTTCGAGCTCGCGCTGCAGCGGCTCTGGAATGATTGGCTCGCGTCTGAGGGCGTGCTCCATTGCCGCTTCGCGAACTTCGAGGGCGTGCTCCAGCTCTTCGATTCTCTTTGTACGAGCCGTCAGCTCGCGCTGGAGCGATTCGGTTTCGGCGTGCAGATCCCGTATGAAGGCGGCCCGTGCTTTCGCTTTGTCGCCGGCTTCAATTGCTTCGTGGTCGATCTCGAGGTACGCCCGCGCGAGCTGGGGCATCGCACCGCGTGCGAAAGCGAGGTATTCCTGCTGATACTCAGCACAAACCTCACACTTCGACGGATCGTGGTTGATAACGGGAGTGAGCTTCTCCAGCTCGAGTGCCCGCTCAGCAAGGGATCGAAAGTCGGCTTCCATTATTCGGCTATCCGACTATTGAGCAGGTCTCTTGCCCGGTCGAGGAGCGCCTGAGCAGCGGAACCGGCAGTTCCCGGGGGCTGGCGCCTTTTTGAAGTCAGGTTGGGCAAGGGGTAGACCATAGTGAAGGAGGGACTGTTGTGCCGACGTTCTGGCAACTACCCCTTTCGAGCAGGAAAGGATATCCGGCTGCGTTCGTTGTGGGCCTGCGGTAACAAAAAACTCCGGTGCGATGCGGAGGTGGACGTGCAGTCCGTGGGGACAATCTTCAACCTGATCGGATAAGCCGCAAGACGTCGAGCGTCACAAATCTGCCGCGAATGGGTGTTTGTTGAAAAATTTACTTGCGTAAAAATCTGATTATCTCATTCTTCGTCGCAGTTCGTTACGATGACACTTCAGGGTTGCTTGCCCGCGACCTGACGAGGAGGTCAGAAACCTATTTAACGGTGGATTGCGTGCTGCCAGCACCCGGCCAAACAATTGTTTGTATGCTGCCCCTTGTGCTGCCTACCCATACAAGCCACCGCTTTCGCAACCCCCGCCAACCTTCCCGTCGAACAAATGACTACAAATGGCGCGCTGCCGCGGTATACCGCGCGCATCCCTCATGAAGCTCCTCGTGCTCGGGGCCGACGGAATGCTGGGACACCAGCTCGTCGCGTCACTTCGCGACAGTCATGACATCCACGGTACCCTCCGGCAGCAGTCCGAAGCTTACGCGACGATGGCTCACTTCCTCCCCGACTATCCTCACTTCGGCATCGACGTCCGCGACTACGCCCCAGTGCGGGATCTGCTGGAGTTACTCGAACCGGACGCTGTCATCAATGCCGTCGGAGTCGTCAAGCAGAGACCGGACGCCGGAAACGCGATCCTGAGCCTTGAAGTCAACTCGCTTCTGCCTCACCGGCTCGCGGAGACCTGCGCGGCCATCGGTTCTTTTCTTGTGCAGATAAGTACCGACTGCGCGTTCTCGGGCATGGGGGGCAACTATCGCGAGGACGATTTCCCCGACGCGCGCGATCTCTATGGCCGGTCCAAGCTCCTCGGCGAGGTGGACGCGCCAGGGTCGATCACCTTCCGCACCTCCATCATCGGACTGGAGCTCTACCGAAAGACGAGTCTCGTCGAATGGTTCCTCGCTCAGCGCGGAACCGTGAAGGGATTCAGGCGAGCCATCTATTCCGGATTTACCACCATGGAGATGGCTCGAATCATCGAGCACGTTCTCGTGAAACAACAATCGCAAAACGGCGGAATGTACCACGTGAGCAGTGATCCGATCGACAAGTTCACGCTGTTGTGCATGCTCAATGATCGTCTTGGACGCGCCACCGCCATTGTACCGGACGACGAGTTCGAGTGCGATAGAAGCCTCGACTCCGAGCGGTTCCGCTCGGAGTTCGCATATTCGCCTCCGACGTGGGCCAGGATGCTCGATGAGCTCGCCACACAGATCGAGGAGCGATACCCGTGCTGATGGACGGCGCCTGCGTGATGATCACTGGCGGTACTGGCTCCTTCGGGAATGCGGTGCTGCGCCGGCTGCTGCCGATGGATGTGCGTGAGATCAGAATCTTCAGTCGCGACGAGAAGAAGCAGGAGGACATGCGAACGAAGTTCCGGGCGCCGAAGCTGAAGTTCTATATCGGCGACATCCGGGACTACACGAGCGTCAACCAGGCATGCAAGGGCGTCGATTACGTCTTTCATGCGGCCGCGCTGAAACAGGTTCCCTCGTGCGAGTTCTACCCGATGGAAGCGGTCCGCACGAATGTCCTCGGCGCAGAGAACGTGATGGACGCGGCGATCGAGAATCGGGTCAAGACAGTTGTCATGCTCAGCACCGACAAGGCGGTCTATCCCATCAACGCGATGGGACAGTCAAAGGCCCTGATGGAAAAACTCATGATCGCGAAATCGCGGGCGCAGCGGACCGGGGAAACCACCCTCTGCTGTACCCGTTACGGAAACGTCATGGCCTCACGCGGGTCCGTCATTCCCCTATTCGTCCAGCAGCTCCGCGAAAAGAAGCCGCTCACGATCACCGATGGAAAGATGACCCGCTTCCTCATGTCCCTCGAGGATTCGGTGGACCTGGTGAACCACGCGTTCCAGTACAGCCGTCCGGGCGACATCTTCGTGCAGAAGGCCCCTGCGGCAACGATTTCCGATCTTGCCGAGGCCGTCAAGGTGATCTTCGATGCGAATGGCCCCATTCAGACAATCGGGACGCGTCATGGCGAGAAGCTCTACGAGACGCTCGTATCCCGCGAGGAAATGGCCCGCGTCGAGGATCGGGGGCGCTACTTCCGCATCCCGGCCGACAATCGTGACCTCAACTACGATCGCTTTTTCATCAAGGGCAAGACAACGGTCTCGCATCTCGACGACTACACGTCGCACAATGCCGAGCGCCTTACCGTTCCGGGGGTAGTCGACCTCCTGAAGGGCCTTGATTTCATTCAGAGTCACCTCGTTGCGTAAGGTGATGACTCTCGTCGGTACGCGGCCCGAGGTGATAAAGCTTTCGCGAGTGATCGCGGAGCTGGACGCGCACACCGACCACGTCCTCGTCCACACCGGCCAGAACTACGACTTCGAGCTGAACGAGGTGTTCTTCCGGGATCTGGGCATTCGCCGCCCGGATCATTTCCTCGAGGCGGCTGGCGCGACCGCCGCGCAAACCATCGGGCAGGTCATAGAACGGGTGGACACGGTCCTCGAAGCGGTCGAGCCGGACGCGCTACTCATCCTCGGGGATACGAACTCGTGCCTGGGAGCGATAGCGGCCAAGAAACGCCAGATCCCGACGTTCCATATGGAAGCGGGAAACCGGTGCTTCGACCTTCGCGTGCCGGAGGAGATGAACAGGAAGATCGTCGATCACATCAGCGACATTAACCTGGTCTACACCGAGCACGCCCGGCGTTACCTGCTGGCAGAAGGCATTCGGGCGGACACGATAATCAAGACGGGATCGCCGATGCGGGAGGTTCTCGCGCATTTCGCCGATTCGATCTCCGCGTCGGACGTGATGACCAGGATGAGCCTCGACCCGGACGAATTCTTCGTCGTATCGGCTCACCGTGAGGAGAATGTCGACGACGAAGCCCGGCTCAGAACGCTTCTGGAAAGCCTCGACGTCCTGGCGAGCGAATTTGGCAAACGAATTCTCTTCTCGGTACATCCGCGGACACGAGCGCGCATGGACAGGTTTGGAATCACGCCATCGCCGTCAGTCGAATTCCTGAAGCCGCTCGGATTCTTCGATTACGTACAGATCCAGAAGACCGCCTTCTGCGTAGTGTCCGATAGCGGGACCCTGACGGAAGAGGCCTCTCTCCTCGGCTTTCCCGCGATCACGATTCGCGACGCGCACGAGCGTCCGGAAGGGATGGACGAAGGCACGCTGATAATGACCGGGCTCAATTCGGAGCGAATGGTCGACGCCGTCAGGGTTGTCAGGTCGCAGCGTGCCACCGCGATGCACGAGCCGCCAGACTATCTGGCGGACAACGTGTCCACCAAGGTCGTGCGCATCATTCTCAGCTACATCGATTTTGTAAGGCGAACTGTATGGTATCAATGAAGAATGAGCGAATGCGCATAGCGCTCATTGCCGATGCCTACAGCCCGATTCGTTCCTCGGCGGCCGTGCAGATGCGGGATCTCGCCCACGAGCTCGTCGCGCAGGGCCACGCCCCGACCGTAATCGTCCCGTCGACTTTTATCGAGGGTGAGTGGAGTCTGGAGAACGAAGCCGGAGTCGAGGTGTTTCGCGTAGCTGCGCCGCGCACGAAAGATATTGGACGCGTGCATCGCGTAGTGGCCGAGATGTTGTTGCCCTACGTCATGCTCAAAGGTGTGTCGAAGAGCCCGCTTCTCGAAGCCAGGTGGGACGGCGTCGTCTGGTACTCTCCGTCGATTTTCATGGGGCCGCTCGTAAATCGCCTCAAGCGGAACAGTGGCTGCCGGACATATCTCATTCTGCGTGATCTCTTTCCCGAATGGGCAGCGGACGCCCGCGTGATCCGCAGAGGGCCGGCCTTCCACCTCCTGAAGTGGGTCGCGCATTACCAGTACTCGCTGGCAGATACCATCGGGGTTCAATCTCCAGCGAACGTCGCTCTAGTCAGCAACGGGAGCGGGAAGGACTATCCGGTTGAAGTCCTGTACAACTGGCTGAGCGAGCCAGAATCGAATGGCAAGGGTCCGCTGATCATTAGACGCACGAACCTCAAGGGACGAAAGATCTTCGTGTACTCCGGCAACATGGGCATCTCCCAGGACATGCCTGCGGTGCTCCATCTCGCCGCGAGGATGCAGCGGCGCAAGGATGCCGGCTTTCTCTTTGTCGGCAGAGGAACCGAAGTGCCGATGCTCCGCTCGATCGCGCAGCAGTTGCAGCTGGATAACGTTCTGTTTCACGACGAGATCGAGCCGTGGGAGGTTCCCGGACTCCTTTCACAGTGTCATATCGGGATCATCGCTCTCGATCCGCGGCATACAACTCACAACGTGCCTGGAAAATTTCTCTCGTATCTTCGCGCCGGCCTGCCGATTCTTGCCCGCATCAATCCCGGCAACGACATGGAGAAGCTGATCCATGAAGAACGGATCGGCCTTGTCTCCACGGAGAAGGGTATCGAC
>DATAIM010000335.1:0-9528 GCA_036262655.1 Gemmatimonadaceae bacterium
CCCGGCGAGCGCCAGTCCAAGGGAGAACTTGGCAGGACTGGAGAGGTCGACACCTCGCCGCGCCATGCTCACCCACAACGACGCGAACAGTGGCGCAAAGATGATGATCATGAGCGGGTTGACCGACTGGAACCACGTTGCCGGAATAGTAAATCCACCGAGCGTCCGGTCCGTGAAGTCCCGTGCAAACAGGTTGAGCGAAGTGGGGGCCTGCTCGAATGCCGACCAGAAGATCGCGGCGAACGCGAAAAGGACCACGATGACGGCGACGCGTTTCTTTTCGTCGCCCGACAGTTTCCCGAGCAGGAACATGTACGCGAAGAAGACGCCGGCCATCCCCACCATGAGGTACGTCATGTACTTCGCGATACCGGCCGGCTCGAGCGTGATGAGCCCCGCCGCGGCGGAGACAAAAAGAACCATCACGACGGCAAGGAACGTCCCGGCCGCGAGCTTTACAGTGCGCTCCTGGCGCGCCTGAATAGCGGGATCGGGATGCCGGCTCGGCGTGAGGCCGATTGGACCGAGCGTTTTGGTTGCGCGCAGACCGTAAACCGTAAGTCCTGCGAGCATCGCTACGCCAGCGGCGCCCATTCCGATATGCCAGTTCACCTGCTCGCCCAGGTAACCGGTCACCATCTGTCCAATGAGGGAGCCGACGTTGATGCCCATGTAAAAGATCGAAAATCCTGCGTCCCGTCGTGCGCCGCCTTCAGGGTACAGGTCTCCGACAATGGCCGAGATGTTGGGCTTGAGCAGTCCCGTGCCCATCACGATGAGGATGAGACCGAGGAAGAACGGGACTTTTCCGCTGCCCGCGCCGGCGAGGCCGGAGAGGCCGATCGAGATATGTCCGGCCGATATCAGGCAGGCACCGATGAAGATCGCGCGGCGTAATCCGAGCAGTCTGTCGGCGACCCACCCGCCCGGCAGTGACATCAGATATACGAACGCCGCATAAATCCCGACGATCGCCGACGCGGTGGTGCGGTCAAATCCGTATCCGCCGTTGACGATCGTCGCCGACATGAACAGCACGAGCAGCGGACGCAGCCCGTAGTAGGAGAAACGCTCCCACATTTCCGTGAAGAACAGCGTCGACAATCCAATCGGGTGACCGAAGAAGCTTCTGTCCCCGGTCCACCGCTCGACGCCTGCGGGCGGCGCGTCAGTCGCCACCTGGCTGGCCTGCGTCTGGTCGAACACTGACTTGTCTTTCGTCGCCGTCATAGATGGCCTTGTGTGGCAGTGGGTGAAGGACGGGCAAGCTGCTCAACGACGGGAAAATACGCCTCGGGCGGGTTTACGGCACCTGCTTCGACCTGCTGCTCCCAGGGTACTACCGTCGGCGGCTGCTTTATACACGCGGCACGATGGTCAGGTGCCTTTTCCTCGAGAGGCGGATCGATCACACTGCACGCAGCGTCCTTCGAGGGATGGTGGCATCGTGGATGGAACACGCAGCCGGACGGCGGGGCTGCGGGTGACGGAACGTCACCCTCGAGAAGGATCCGCTTCTTTTCGACAGCCGGATCTGCGATTGGTACGGCCGAGAGCAATGCCTGTGTGTATGGCATGGTCGGCCTTCGATAGAGATCATCGGCTCTCGCGAGCTCGACGATCTTTCCCAGGTACATGACGGCGACGCGATCCGACATGTGCTTCACGACGGACAGATCGTGAGCGATGAAGAGGTATGTGAGGCCGCGCTCCTTCTGAAGGTCCCTCAGAAGGTTGATGACCTGGGCCTGAACCGACACGTCGAGCGCTGAAACCGGCTCATCGCAAACGATGAAGCGCGGCTCGACGGCGAGGGCGCGGGCGATTCCGATGCGCTGACGCTGCCCGCCCGAGAATTCATGCGGATATCTCGTCGCGTATTCGGCCCTCAGCCCTACCTCATCGAGCAGCCGCTTCACTCGTTTATCCGCTTCCGCCCCTTCGGCAAGGTTGTGAATGCGGATGCCTTCGCGGATTGCAGCGCCCACAGTCATGCGCGGATTCAGCGAGGAGACGGGATCCTGAAAGATTATCTGCATCTCGCGGCGAAGGCGGCGCATCTCGCCGGGATTCATTGAGAGGACATCGCGTCCAGCAAACTTCACTTCACCTGAAGTGGGCTCGATGAGACGCAGGATTGCGCGTCCCGTGGTGGTCTTGCCGCAGCCCGATTCCCCGACGAGGGAAAGAGTCTCGCCGGGCGCGATGTCGAACGAGACGTCGTGGACCGCCCGCACCTCTCCGACCTTCCGCGCAAAGACTCCCTTCGTGATCGGAAAGACCTTGCGAAGGTTGCGAACGGAAAGAAGCGGCTCGGTCACAGCGTTGCCCCGACCTGCTCCACCAGCGGCAGATGAGGGCTGGCACGACGCTCCGGATCGATGGCCAAATGGCAGCGCGACGTATGACCCGGCGAGATGTCGTAAAGAGGTGGGTGCTGCTGCTCGCAAAGCTCCCACGAATAGGGGCAGCGGTCGCGAAACCGGCACCCCGACGGCCATGCTGTCGGGGGCGGGACCGTGCCCGGAATGACGTTGAGTCGCTCACGCGACTCCGTCATCTGCGGCATCGCGTGCATCAGCCCTTCCGTGTAAGGATGATGCGCCGCACCGAACAAGGTCTCGACTGTCGCTTCCTCGACAACCTCGCCGCCATACATTACGAGAACGCGCGTTGCCGTCTCGGCAATTACGCCGAGGTCGTGAGTGATCATCAGGATCGAGGTTCCGAGCCGCTCCTGAAGGCCGGTCAGGAGCTCGAGTATCTGTGCCTGGATGGTTACGTCGAGAGCCGTTGTAGGCTCATCCGCGATGACGAGAGCCGGATTCATCATCAGCGCCATTGCGATTAGCACGCGCTGCCGCATTCCACCAGAAAGCTGGTGAGGAAACTGCTTTGCGCGCTCTTCCGGCGACGGAATACCGGTGAGCGTAAGCATCTCCACGGCGCGGTTCCAGGCGTCCCTTCGCGAGCCGACGCCGTGAACGCGTGCGACTTCCGCGACCTGATCGCCGACCGTGAACACCGGATTGAGGGCAGACATCGGCTCCTGGAAGATCATCGAGATGCGGTTGCCGCGGATCTCCCGCATTCCGCCGTCGTCGAGGGTGACGAGGTCCTTGCCCTCGAACATGATGTGACTGCCGTCCTCTATCCGGCCCGGCTGCTGAATCAGTCGAAGAATCGACAGCGCAGTGACCGACTTTCCGCACCCCGACTCCCCGACGATGCCGAGCGTCTCGCCCGCATTGACGACAAACGAAACGCCATCGACAGACCGAGCGACGCCCGACGCAGTGTGGAACCAGGTGCGAAGGTTTTCTACGGAAAGCAGCGGTTCGGTCATCCGGTGAATGTTTGCCGCGGCTGAAGCGCCCGGAGGAGGGAGTCGCCGAGGACGTTGAATGCCATCACTGTCAACACAATAGCCAGCCCGGGAAAGAGCGACACCCACCATTGCCCCGCAAAGATCTGGTCCGACCCATCCTGGATCATGTTGCCCCAGCTCGGCGTTGGAGGGTGCACACCGATGCCCAGATAGGAGAGGCCCGCTTCCAAAACTATAACGTGGCCGATACCGAGGGTCGCCGCGACGACGACCGGTGTAACCACGTTAGGCAGAACATGCCGGAAAAAAATCCGGGTCGGTGTCGCCCCCAATCCGCGCGCTGATGCGATAAAATCCTGCGCCTTCAACGCAAGAACCTGACCTCTCACGAGACGTGCCAGGCCGTACCAGCCGGTGATCCCGAGCATCACCACGAATCCAGTGAGAGAGATGTCACGCCACGCCGCAAAGATTGCGATGAGAAGCAGAAGACGCGGAATTGACAGGAGAGTGTCGAGACCGCGCTCGAGGACGATGCGAGCCATTCCATGCGAGTATCCCGTGGCCGCGCCGTACGCTGTCCCGAGCGTCACACTCACCAGCGTGGCGAAAATGGCAACGCCCAGCGAAAGGCGACCCCCATACAGCAGCCGGCTCAAAACGTCGCGGCTGTACGAATCAGTTCCAAGCGGATGCGCGGGCGAGGGCGGGCGGCTTTGCAGGTCGACGATACCAGGCTGTGCGGTGGGATCGTACGGGGCTGCTACCGGCGCGAGCACGCAGGGCAGAGCAATGGCCAGCAGGAGGAGACCGGCAAAAACTGCCGAACGGTCACGCCTCATCCACCTTCGCCCCGCGCGCGAGACGGTCGAGATGAAAAGGGGCGTATCAGAATTCATCGCGAAGCCGGGGATCGAATTTTCGGTAGAGAATGTCCGCGAGGAGGCTCCCGGTAACGACGAACACACTGCCCACAATCACCGCGCCGGTCAGCAGCGGGTAGTCGCGGCTGTTGATGGCGCCTACGATCAACAGGCCCATGCCAGGCCACGAAAAAACTTTTTCCACGAACACTGCGCCGGTGAGAAGCGCGGGAAACGCGATACCGACAAGAGCGATGATCGGAAGAAGGGCGTTGCGCAGCGCGTGGCGGTTGATCACTACGCGCTCGGCAACACCCTTCGCGCGGGCGGTCGTTACATACTCGGATGACATGACATCCAGCAACGCGGCCTTCTGGTGACGCCCGATCAGTGGGAAATAGAGGAGCGTAAGGGTTGCCGCCGGGAGTAACAGGTGCTTCAAGCGGTCCGCGAATCGTCCAGCGGCGCCGAGGCTGTCATGCACCAGCGGATCGATCGCGCCGCCAATCGGGAAAAGATGAAGCCAGTAGGAGAACGCAACCAGAACAAGAAGTGCCAGCCAGAAGTCGGGCACCGAGAAAAAAGTGAGCGACACCGCGGCTATTGCCCTATCGACGAGGCCTCCGCGGTTCTTCACCTGTGCCAATGCAGATCCGATTCCGATCACGAAGCCTCCGACGAGCCCCGTGACCATCAGCAGCAGCGTATTGGGAATCGCATCGCTCAGCGCATCGACGACGGGCCGCTGATGTGAAAAGGAAAAACCGAGATCGCCTCTGAACACACTCGCGACGTAGCGCACGTACTGTTCGCCCAACGGCCGGTCGAGGCCATAGGTCCTCCGCCAGCTCTCCCGGACTGCTTCGCTGATCGACGGATTCTCCATTGCCGCACCGAATGGATCACCGGGTGCGAAATGAATGAGGAAGAAGACGAGAGTCGCTGCGAGCGCGACGACTACCAGTCCCTGCGCGACGCGTCGGGCAAGGAATACCGCCACTCGTTATCTGGCCGGAGCTATACGGTCCCGGGCGATTCTCCTGTCCGGCGGAATCGTCCAGTCGGCGATGCTGGCCCACCAGGCGTCCGGCCTCAGCGACTTCGTAGTCAGACGCTTGTGCACGGCGATGATTATTCGCGGCTCGGCGAGCCATATCGCGGGAGCGTCGTCGATGATGGTCTGATACGCGGCAGTGAAATGCGCGCGTCGCGCCTCGAGTGTCCCTGATGCGAGCGCACTGTCGACCTGTGCATCGAACAGCGCATTCTCGTATGACCCGTAGTTGCTCCCGCTTTTCGTGCGGGAACCACGTGTGCCCCACGTCTGCCGGATTCCTCCGGGGCTTGGCTCGACGTGCCAGCCGCCGATGACAGCATCGAAATCACGGCGTGTCTCACGATCGATGAACGCGGCGAAATCGAGCGGGTCGATGTCAACCTTGGCGCCAACCTGCCTGAGCTGCTCCTGGATCAACACTGCCATGCTGCTTCGTCCCTTGCTCGATCCGGGAACGGCAAGCTTGAACTCGAGACGCCGTCCTCCGCGCTCACGTATGCCGTCGCCGTCAGCGTCCTTCCATCCGAGGGAGTCGAGAGTACGCCTCGCGAAATCAGGGGAATACACGATCTGTCGCAGTGTTGTGTCCGTCGTCGGATACGCGCGTACGGTTGGCCCGAGTGCGACCTGCGCCAGTGAATCGTAGGCGCTTCTAACGATTGAACCCCTGTCGACCGCCGCGGTGAGCGCGCGCCTCAGGGAACGGTCGCCGAAGAGCGGGTGCGGCTGACTCTTTCTTCGCGGATCCTTCAGGTTGAACTGCACGAAGTTGTAATCGAGACCCGGAACGAACACAGAGCGGAGGGAAGTATCCTTCGCGAGTGCCGCAACGCTGGACGCCGGCACCTGCTCGATCATGTCAGCCTCCCCACCGAGGAGGCGAGTGAGAGCGGTGTTGAAGTCGGGGGCGATTGTCATGATCACGCGGTCAAGCCCCGGACGCGAGCGATAGTTCGTCGTGTCGGCTGCAAGCTCGATCGCCTGGCCCGGCGTCCATTTGACGAAGCGGAAACGGCCCGTTCCCACCGGAGCGCGCGACAACGATGCGGTGCGAAGCGAAGGTCCCTTTACCTGGTCGAGGAGATGCGCAGGAAGGACGGACATCGCGTTTACCGCGTCGTAAAATTGCAGCGGGGATCTCTCCCCGAACCAGAACAGGGCGGTGAGGCTGTCTGGTGTCGTCACCGAATCGATGCTTGCAACAGCTGCCGCGAATGGTGATCCTGTCGACGAATCCGAATACACGCGCCAGGTATAAAGCACGTCGTCCGAGTGTACGGGTTTACCATCATGCCATCTCGCGGCAGGGTCGAGGTGAAACGCGATCGAAAGGGAGTCGCTCGCCCAGCTCCAGCTCTTCGCGAGGCGCGGCTCGAAGCCCTGGTCGCCGACAGTGTTCAGCGAATCGCCGATCTCGGCCAGCCGGTCGTACACCAGATCGCTGATAATCTTGGCTGGAACAGTGGAGGCGAGGACAGGAAGCAGGCTCTCCGGATCTCCGCCAACCGATATGACAAGTGTTCCTCCAGCCGCCGACTGAGTGCGCGACGAGTCGTTGGAGCAAGCAGCAGTCCCCACGATCAGGGCGGCGACCAAGAATCCTGTCAAGCGGTGCGTGATCACAGCAGCCAAAGTTGTGTGCTCATCTTCGCCACGTCCATGATTCACTTGCATAGGTGGCAAGGTGTTGCCTCGTGGCATCGCGCACTTCGGACTCGTCCAGAGGCGACGCGTCCGGGTCCTCCAGATCACGCACTGCATCGAAGAGAGATTCCGCGACTTCCTCGAGTTCCGGAGTGCGTCCAAGCTCGGCCGACAGCGTTGCCGCCCGCGGCCTTTGCATGGCCGGTGTTCCGGATGCCAGCAGCTCGGAGATGATTCCCTGGTCGTCCTCGACGAGAATCGACCCGTGTTGAAGCAGCGCTCCGTTCTCTCTGACCTGTGCGCTTCCGACGAGCTTCGATCCGGAGGCAACGAGCTCGCCCGCGGACGGCGATGCAAAGCAGGGAAGTTCAGTCGGCGGGGGAGTCCGCTCGAAAGGGCGTGCCGCCGCTGCGCTTACCCCGAGCCGGGCGAGACCGCCGAGCAGTATTGCGTTGATCCTCGCGTACGATTTGTGAAGCGATCCGTTGCCGGCGACAGGAGCGGTCACGCTGTACGTCACCTCGTGGTGATGCAGAAGGGCTCTGCCTCCCGTAGGACGTCGCACAACGTCAACACGGCGACGTCCGATTGCTTCCATATCGTAGCGGCCCCGTGCGAGCTGGTTCCGGCCAAAGGACAGGGTAGGGGCAGCCCACGCGTACACGCAGAACACGGTCTCCCCGGTGTCCCGGGCCCGCTGCATCAGCGCCGTGTCGCGCGCCATGTTCTCGGCACCCGGCCGCGGCGGTGCGAGCAGCAACCGCCACCCGCGTGAAGTGCGCGTGTCTCTCATCCCATGTTAAATTGACACCATCATGGCGACCACAATCAAGCACGATAAAACCGCGCTCGCCCCGGCAGAATCATTTGTGCCGAGGCACATCGGACCGGGCCCGGCTGACATAGATAAAATGGTAGCGGCGGTGGGGTTCGACTCACTCGATGATCTGATCGATGCCACGATCCCCGAAAAGATTCGCTTTCGCGGCGACATGGGCATTCCGCACGGCCGGGCCGAGCACGAGGTGCTCGCCGAGTTTCGTGCGCTAGCGGCGCGAAACCGCGTTTACCGCTCGTTCATCGGAATGGGCTACTCGGACTGCGTCACGCCTCCTGTCATTCAGCGAAACGTGATCGAGAACCCTGCGTGGTACACCGCGTACACGCCGTATCAGGCGGAGATCGCGCAGGGACGTCTGGAAGCTCTTCTCAACTTCCAGACGATGGTGATGGATCTGACGGCGATGCAGATCGCGAACGCATCTCTGCTGGACGAGGCGACGGCCGCGGCCGAAGCGATGACAATGAGCTACGGCATTCGCGGGAAGGAGGGGAAGGAAGTGTTCTTCGTCTCCGATTCATGTCACCCGCAAACCATCGAGGTCGTTCGGACTCGCGCCTCGGTGAGGGGAATCACTGTCACGGTGGGCGATCACGCGACAGCGGAAATCGGTAACGATGTGTTCGGTATTCTCATCCAGTATCCCACGACTGAAGGCGCCGTGCTGGATTACCGTGAACTCTGCGATCGAGCCCACGCCAGCGGTGCTCTCGTTACTGTCGCCGCCGACCTTCTCGCACTCACCCTGCTCGTGCCCCCGGGCGAATGGGGTGCCGACATTGTCGTAGGCAACTCACAGCGGATGGGAGTTCCACTCGGTTACGGCGGCCCACACGCTGCGTTTTTTGCGACGCGCGACGAGTTCAAGCGGCAGATACCCGGACGCATCATCGGAATCTCGCGCGACGCGGACGGGAAGCCTGCGTTACGGATGGCGCTCCAGACACGCGAGCAGCATATCCGCAGGGAGAAAGCGACGAGCAACGTCTGCACGGCGCAGGTCCTTCTGGCGGTTGTCGCAAGTATGTACGGAGTGTTTCACGGGCCGCACGGTCTCACCCGGATCGCATCGCGAATTCACCAGTTCACTGCCGTCCTTGCCGAGGGGCTGAGAAAGCTCGGCTTCGGGATCGAACACGAAGAGTACTTCGATACAATCCGCGTCGAGCTGGGTGACACCAGCACTTCGCGCATCATCGCTGCCGCCGCGGACCGCCGGATCAATCTGCGACGGGTGTCCGACACCGCCGTGTGCATCTCGCTCGATGAGACGGTGACCGAGCAGGACCTGTCCAGCCTGTTCGAGGTGTTCGGGGGAAGTGCCGAGGCATCTCCGCTTTCGTTCGCCGGCAACGCCGACCCACGCTATGACGAGCGGTTCAAGCGGACCACGCCGTTCATGCAGCATGAAGTCTTCAACACGCACCGGTCAGAGACCGAGATCCTGCGTTACATGCACAAGCTCGAGAGCAGGGATCTGTCGCTTGTCCACTCGATGATTCCGCTCGGCTCATGCACGATGAAGCTGAATGCGACGGCTGAGATGATGCCAATCACCTGGCCCGGGTTTTCGAAGATTCATCCATTCGCGCCAGTCGAGCAGACGGAGGGTTATCAGGACCTTTTCCGCGATCTCGAGAGCGCGCTTGCGAGCATCACCGGGTTTGCGGCGGTCTCGCTTCAGCCCAATGCCGGATCGCAGGGAGAGTACGCCGGATTGCTCGCCATTCACGGTTATCACGCGGCGCGCGGAGAGAGTCATCGCGACGTGTGCCTGACGCCACAGTCTGCGCAC